>CAYFFH010000188.1:0-6281 GCA_964342175.1 uncultured Enterobacteriaceae bacterium
CTAGTTCCATCGCCTCGGGACCGTAACCGATATAATCACCATGTCGATCAATGAATAGATTCGCTGTCGAGCCATAAACAAGTTGGAAGCCACGCTCTGCAGTACGTTCCCAGTGGTCCGCCGGAATACCTTTACCGACGATGCGCCCAGTAACAGAGATGAACTGATAGTAGATGTATCGGATCCCGAGCTCATCTATTTTAGAGCGTACTTGTTTAACCAACGCGTCGCGTTCTGATACGTGCACATAGCGTTCTAGGTCGGTTTCGGTAGCCATAGGTCTTCCCCTAATGATTTCGCTTCGTAATCAAACTTCTAATTGATACCGCTTCGATTAGCTCCACGGAAACGGGCTATTTGATTCCGGATGCAACCGCCCTTCGGCAAAACGCGAAAACCGAAATGGTTGTAGTAGTCTAGACTCGTTGCCCAAAATTTCTTCAGCAACGAGCTTACCGACTCCGATCATTTTGTAACCGTGATTAGAATCGGCGACGACATAGCAGTTTTCTCTGTAAGTATCGAATACTGGAAAACTGTCTGGTGCAAGGCAGCCTATCCCTCCTGACGGCTCGTTCCTGTAGTGTGGCAGCATACCTTCGAAGCGCTTTTGACAGTGCGCCAAGGCCGAACACCAAGTGTGTGCGAACTCTGGACCCATAACGTAATCAGGCGACTCGTGACCGTACGGGTCGATCGCAACATCTTTAGGTGCGGTCGCAATCCAATCGGGCGCAGCCCCACCTTGTACGCCGTTGAAATTAAAATCGGGCTTATAATAAATTCCCCACATTTCTTCCGTAATCAACCTCCCGTCGACGTCGGAACGCAATGGGGCATCGGTATCGACATGGATCACCGGTGGCATCATGCCACTATTCGTGGTGAGGTACTCAGGGCTAACCCCGAGCGTACCTTCCTGTAGCGAGAGGAAACGCCACATGGGCACATCATCGTGACTAGTACCGCAACTATCTAACACTGTAATATTCATCGGCAAATCGAGCCATTCCCAAAACTGCCGTACCCAAGGTCCAACAGCTACTACAAGGTAGTCGAAATCGATCGACTCACCATTCGTTAAGACTCTCCGTAATGCGCCGCCGGAGCCACTTTGAGTTTCGAAGCCGGTAACCGCGACACCGGATCTTATCGTGACACCCTCAGCTTCGGCTTTGGCCGCCAACCCCATCATGCTGGGCCGATTATTGGCGTAACCGCCGCGTTTTTCATGCAGGACCGAGGTGATATTTTGCGCTTGCCAGTCGTGGAGAATACCTTGCATATATCGCATGGAATCACCGGCCCCTTCAATAAAAGCAGATTCATAGCCAATATCTTTTTGCTGCGAAGCGATCGTCGCTACATCGGCATGCATCACCTCAGGTGAGATCTGCATATACCCGACTGGATGGTAACTATAGGCATTTGGGTCGCTTTCCCATACGTCAACACTGTGCGCCATAAGTTCTCGCATTGCCGGTTGATAGTAATTGTTGCGGATAACACCACAGGCGATGCCAGAGGCACCTGCCGCCACACTAGTTTTATCGACCACAGTGATGTCGGCACCGCTACCTAGCGCTTTTGATTTCAAATCTAACGCAAGGTGATAGGCAGTGCTAAGCCCATGAACTCCTGCGCCGACAACGAGGTACTTAGTCTTTGTAGCGGCCGCCATACTAGGGCCTCCTTCAACTTCGGTCGGCGGTGGAAAACTCGTAGTTACTCACTTGAGTAGTGCTTCCGCGGGCCGATTGGAGTTGCATCTTATGAATCTTTATTTCATAAGGTACAACCTGGCCACAATCCGCGTCAAGACGTTCGACCAGAATACCCCCCAGCCGAATGCTCGACAGCCGTTCAAGCATATCTTGAACTTTTTTACCCAAACGCCAATAACGGGAGGAAAGCTAGATTGACCAGCGGGATGACTATGATTACCACTAACCAGGGCGATTTATTGATTGCGGCGCAGACTTTCACCCAGTGATAAAACATAAAAACGATATTCACTAATGGGATGAAATACAGCAGCAATAGGAACGGATTGATGCCTGCGACAGTCGCCGTAGGGATCATTTGGACAAAGGGTATCCAGATCATCACCCCAGGATCGATTCTAGCCTTCCCGCAAATCAATTTCAGGCAATAGCTGAAAAATACGAATAACACAATAGTGAGCAATAAACCAGAATTACCGATGTGTTCCCCCAAATTTCTTTCTCTCTTTTTTGATAGTTCCGTCGAACCCGCACGAATTGCGACAAGGCTAACTTAAGCCATCAGTTGAAACGTCTCAAATTAAATGCCTCTATATCGATAGACGGCGTCACGCCAGTCATAAGTTCGCTCATAATTATGGCTGTTATCGGCGCTAGGGTCAGACCTAGATGATGGTGGCCAAAAGCGAGGTAGAGATTTTTATGACGCGGTGCCCGTCCCAACACTGGTAAAAAATCAGGCAATGTCGGTCGATGGCCCATCCAACGGCTCGTCTCTGACTCAGCCAAACCGGGCATTATCTCACCGATGTGTCTTTTAAGGATTTCGGCCCGACCCCAGTTTGGCTTTTCATCGTGATCTGCTGAAGAAAACTCGACAGTCCCCGCAAGACGCAATCCAGAAGACATTGGGGTGATATGGAATCCACGCTCGTAGGCCCCAACTGGCATATTTAGGGAAGTCTTTTGATGACTCATCTCCAAGTGATAACCACGCTCGGCAATGATCGGCACCTTATAGCCGAGTAGTTTTAGCAACCGTCCTGATAGGTGACCAGCACTCACTGCTACGGCGTGAAACTGACGCATTACTCTGGCTTCAGAGATGGTTTTTACAAAGGTGTCCGTAGGTTCGATTGCCTCAATACGCTGCTTAGTAAATTCACCTCCATCACTAACAAACCGGTCAAAAATAGTTGTAGTAATTGAGTACGGGTTGACCACATGCATACCAGCGGGATAGGTAACAGCGTGTTTGATGTGGCTTGATAGTTCTGGAATCACGCGCCGCGCCTCATCTCTAGATAACACATGCCAATTGATACCATAGTGGCGTTGCACATCGCGTCGGATCCGGGTTTCGTAAAATCCCCGATCGGACTCGTAAAGCATCATCGCACCATTGGCGACGATTAAGTTATGGAGTCCCTCGCACCTTCTTAACGCTTCCCATGATATACCGGCTTCGCCTTGGATCGTTGCCAAAGCCTGGATGCTATCCGCAGCCCGGCGATGAGAGCATGCGTAGAGGTACTTTAGGTACCACGGCAACAAGCGAGGAAATTCTTGCCAGCGCATAGCGAGAGGACTCAATGGATTCAACAACATGCGCGGCAACGAGCGTAATATCGACCCATGGGCTAATGGAAAGATAGCCTCCGTTGCAATATAGCCGGCGTTACCAAATGATGTGGCAGTACCGGGATCACGTTCGTCGAACAATGTTACTTGCAGGCCCCGGCGTTGCAGCGCACGCGCCAACGACACGCCAATGATCCCGGCGCCGATAATACCGATTTTTTTTGGGGTGGCATCCACAATCGTAACCCCCTGACAGCCCAAGACCTATGTTACTCCGGTTTGCCCTTACAAACCTTTTCGTTATGCTAAGGATCACATTTGATTCAGAAACGACTTTACCTGACCGATCACGATATCCTCAAACTGGAGAATCCACATGCGCGAACAAACATCCTTTTCTAGCGATACCGTCGAGCAATTTATAAAAGCCGTCGGCTCTGCGAATGTCGTTGTCGACGAGGTCGCGCGCAAACTATTGTCAACCGATCTAAGTTTTCAGCCGGGTGAAATTGCGGACGTAGTCGTGTGTCCGGCAGATTCAAAGGAGTTATCCACGTGTGTGACAATTGCAGCTAGTGCCAATATGCCGGTAGTCGCGCGCGGAGGCGGGATGTCGTATACGCAAGGCTATCAGCCGGAGCTCCCTGGTAGCCTTTTAGTAGACCTGCGACGAATGAATCAAGTGATTGAGATCAATACCGAGGACATGTACGTCACAGTGCAATCCGGTTGCACGTGGAAAAAACTCTATGAGGCACTGCTCGAACATGATGTGCGCACACCGTATTTCGGGCCACTTTCTGGAATGTATGCGACGGTTGGTGGTGCAATGTCACAAAACAGTCTGTTTCTCGGGTCAGGTCTATACAACACGACCGCAGAGAGCGCACTCGGCCTTAAAATCATCCTCGCAGACGGCGCTATCCTACAAACAGGATCGGCTGCGCACAAAAATGGTCAACCATTCTATCGCCATTTTGGCCCAGATCTGACTGGGATTTTTACTGCGGATACCGGCGCCTTTGGGATTAAGTCAGAAGCGACTTTGCGCCTAATCGAGGCCCCCGAAGTAACGCTTTTCATGTCCTTCGGATTCGACAGTCTGGAGGCTATGCTGCACACCCAAACCATACTCGCCCGAAAACGGATTTGCGCGGAATGTTACGGCTTCGACCCTTATTACAACAAAAGTTTTGAAAACCAAGGATTCACGTTTGGAGAAGGCCTGGCTGTGCTAAAAGACGTAGCAACCACTGAAGGTGGCATTAAAGGTCTTTGGAGCTCGTTCAAAGTAGCTGCGGCCGGTAAAACATTTCTACGCGAGGTTAACTACTCTCTACATATGACCTTCGATAGCTATGACAAGGATGTTGCCCATCGCGCACTCGAAACCGCCCGAGTGGTTTGCCAAGACAATGGTGGTTACGAAGTCGACAATACCTTGCCAACGGTATTTAGGGCGCATCCATTCGGCGGTGTTCGGACCGTGTTACTTGGTAAGGATGGCGAAGTGTGGCTCCCAGTGCATGGATTTATGCCTTTATCCAAAGCAGTCGAGATCGGTAATGCCACTGAAGCGTTCTTCAACGAGCGGCGCGAACTTATGGAAAAGTACGGTATTAAGAGTTCATATTTAACCTGCTTTTCGGGCACCGAGTTTGTGATCGAACCGAGTCTCTATTGGCGTGATGAGCTAGGTGAATTTCGTCTGAGCCTTATTGAAGAAGAGTTCCAAGAAAAATGGAAAGGTTTCGACGCAGAGCCAGAAATACGCAGGGTTGCCTTAAAGATGCGTGATGAGATGCGTGACCTATATGATGCTCATGGTTGCTGTCACTTACAACTAGGAAAGTACTACCCTTACCAAGAGATGATGGCGAACGAACCGCTGAAGCAACTACTCAATGATGTCAAGGATGCTCTTGATCCGAAGCGCACAATGAATCCGGGATCACTCGGATTGCGCTAGGTAAGTTTCTATTAGATTTGTGAGCTTCGACGCCTTTTGGGCTATCACAGTTGGGTATCTCTGGGGTCTACCACTGGTTTTGATGCTCGGCGCTGCCGGCTTGTATTTCACCATTATCAGTCGGGCATTACCGATACGACAGGCAACCCATGCTTTCTCAATTCTAGGTGGGCGTTACGATAAATCCGACGACCCTGGAGAGATAACCCATTTTCAAGCCCTAAGCACCGCGTTGTCGGCAACGATCGGCATGGGCAATATTGCTGGGGTAGCGGTAGCAATAACTATGGGCGGTTCAGGCGCTGTATTTTGGATGTGGGTCGCCGGAGCACTGGGTATGGCGACGAAATACTTCAGCTGTACCCTCTCGTGTCTGTATCGTAAACGAGACGAAGAAGGCGTGCTGCAAGGCGGTCCCATGTATTACATCGAACTCGGGATGGGTCCGCGTTTTAAACCTTTGGCAGTTATATTTTCTCTATCTGGGATGATTGGCTGCCTTAGTATTTTTCAAGCTAACCAGTTGGCACAACTGATGTCAAACCACTGGTCGATTGCCAACGAACTTACTGGCCTCACCGCAATGATCATCGTTGGTGTAATCGTAATCGGTGGCGTCACTCGCATTGCCCAAGTAACAGGTTATGCCGTGCCCGCAATGTGTTTATTGTACCTACTTGGTAGTTTCGTTGTTGTGATTGATCACGCAGAGCAAGTACCCCACGTTCTTTACGCAATCATAGTTGGTGCATTTGACCCCACCGCCTTGATCGGCGGTAGCATTGGAATCGCATTCAAAGAGATCCTCATCACCGGAGTCAAAAGAGCTGTATTTTCAAACGAGGCAGGAGTCGGCACCGCCGCCTTAGCGCATGGCGCGGCACGCACCGCCGAACCTGTGCGGGAGGGGTTGGTCGCCATGATCGGTCCGTTCATCGATACACATCTCATCTGCACGCTCACTGCGCTAGTCATCCTAACCAGCGGTGTCACAACACATGAAGCGG
>CAYFFH010000189.1:0-6269 GCA_964342175.1 uncultured Enterobacteriaceae bacterium
ACCTTCGCCTTGGGAAATGAAACGCCCACCGCTGTCCATTAACCTAACCTCAGGTCCCGCCTCAACCCCGACCGACCCTGCCTTACGCGACCCCGGCGGAAGCGAATTCGACGTCATTTGGTGCGCGGCCTCCGTCATTCCATAGGACTCGATGACTGGACAGGAGAAAGTCTGCTCTAGACGAAGCATGACCTGTGGGGGTAGCGAGGATGAGGATGAGCGAATAAATCTCAATTCAATGCCATCCACAACCCCCTTATTACGCTTCGCACGATCGAGGATCGCCTGGTGGATAGTCGGCACGGCAGTGTACCAATTCGGTGTCACCGCGGACATCCAAGCGAAGAACTTCATGGCATTAAATACCGGGGTACAAGTTACGCATGCCCCGGCGTTAAGTGAAGCTAAAACCGCCGCGACCAAACCATGGATGTGGAACAAGGGCATTACGTTCAAACAGTGATCCTCTTCAGTTAGTGATAGAGTCCGTGCGACATGTGTTGCGGAGGCGCATAGGTTTGATTGGCTCAAAGGGACAAGCTTCGGTCTCGAAGTAGTACCAGAGGTATGGAGTACCAATGCAGTATCCGATGCCGATACAGCCGCCGCAGAGTCGACTTTGGGCATATCGCCGAAATATAGATCAAATTGACCAGCAGGACTCCCCGCTTCCACGACGAGGTCGATGATAGGAAAACGAAGACGCCTGGCAACCTCACGCACAGGAGAATCAAGATCAGCGTCAACAATGACAGCCTTTGGGTTCAGATCGGAAAGATAAAACTCGAATTCCGCTTCTTTATATGCGGGATTCAACGGCGCGGCAATCGCCCCAATTGCACTCGCGATAAAGCTCGTCGCCATCTCAGGCCCATTAGGGAGAACGATCGCGACTCGGTCGTTCGCACCAATTCCGTGCCGGAATAAATCTGCCGCCCGCCCGTGACACAATTCACGCAGTTGACCATACAACATATACGGCCTACCCGGCGCGCCAATTGCTCGACGCTTACCATCGCTTTTTGTAAGTAGATCTGCGAGCATCATATTTTTCGTTGCCGTAGTGCAAGTGTGGTCGCAATAATGGTCGAATCCTACTGAGGCTGCTGGTCAGTAGCAACACGGTTGGGTTACCTAATCAACAGGAAATTCGCCCTATTGGTTTATTTCATTCACAGCCGAAGCCCTGGCAAAATCCCGACTCGGTCGCTAAGCTCGTACCACCTCCATCAACAAATATCTTAAATGATGCTAACAATACCGAACCTTGCCGCCACAACAAAGGCCAAATTCGTGAAATCGAAAGTAGTTGAAGTAACAACTATAGTGAACGACGGCATCGGGACTCTGCCAACTACTGGATAGAAAAAAATGGAAAAAGTTAGTTTTGATCTAACAGATCGTATCGCTTTGATAACCGGTGGTAGCCGGGGCTTAGGCCGAAAAATGGCTTTAGCTTTCGCTTCCCACGGTGCCGATGTGGTCGTTGCTAGCCGTAAGCTTGAGCAATGCGAGGCCACAGCAAAAGAGATTGAGGCGCTCGGACGGCGAGCGTTACCCCTAGCTTGCCATGTCGGCAAATGGGACACGCTCGATGGAATTGTAGAAACGGTGTACGGCCAATTCGGCCGCCTTGACATTTTAGTAAACAACGCCGGGATGTCCCCGCTTTATGATTCCCTAACCGATATCTCCGAGGAGTTGTTTGATAAAGTGATCGGTGTAAATCTAAAAGGGCCTTTTCGGCTCAGCGCTCTAATCGGCAAACGCATGGCAGAGGGACAAGGTGGCAACATCATAAATATCACCAGCACCGGCGCAATCACGCCCAGTCCCGGAGCCGAACCTTACGGTGCAGCAAAAGCCGGCCTCAACGCAATCACTCGTTCATTCGCGCACGCCTTCAGCCCAAAGGTAAGAGTCAACGCTATCATGGCCGGGCCGTTTTTGACCGACATTTCTAAGGCGTGGGATATGGAACGATTTACCAAGTTAGCTAAGACGGCGATACCGCTACAACGTGGCGGTGCACCAGATGAGATTACCGGCGCAGCGCTATACCTAGCCAGTGACCTTTCGAGCTTCACCACGGGTTCCATCATCACCGTAGACGGCGGTTCTGGCGGACACCCTGGTCTGGTGTAGGACTAACCGAGAGTAGGAATTATTAGGCGGGGAGCTTGTGATGGAATTGAATGAAGTCATGCGTACAACTTTTTCGGCAAGGGCATTCACCGACGAACCGTTACCAGACAAAACACTCTACCGCATTTTGGATAACGCGCGTTTCGCCTCCAGCGGCGCTAACCTGCAAGGATGGGGGGTTATCGTAGTTCGAGATCAAGAGATCCGACGACAGATTGCATCGATCTGTGCCGATACCTTCCGCTACTATCGAGCGCAAGAAATAGCAGGTGAGGTCCCGTTTAATCCAATCACTCCGACCGAGGTGGATCCTTCCAAAGCTGCGTGCACCGACCTACGCTACCCGATGCTTGGGCATTTTGACGACGTTAAAAAGGTTCCAGTCGTACTCGTCATTACGTTAGATCTGCGGGTCGTTACAGCTTTTGACCTCAATCAGGCACGCATTGGAGTCATAAGTGGTGCGTCGATCTACCCATTCGCATGGAACATTCTCCTCGGTGCTCGCAATGAGGGTTTTGGTGGAGTACTGACTACGTTTTTGGCCAACGGAGAACAAGAGGCACAATCTATTCTTGGGTTGCCAGATCACTATGCTATCGCCGCAATGCTACCGCTCGGTCGACCGGTCAAGCAGCTAACCAAGCTTAAACGACGGCCGGTAGAATCCTTTACGACAATCAATCGATTTGACGGAGCCCCATTTAAACCTTAGCTCGGCTTTTTCCACCCTTTTCCACGGCTAGACGTCTTGGGACCTGACTTGTCCTTAAGCTTTCGTTAGAATGCGCGGCTTAATCTTTTCCCTGCTTCAAAAAACTGTTGGCGCTGCGGGTTCTCGCAGGAAAATGATATCGCTTGAAAGACGATATTGAGGTTGCGCGACGACACCTCAAATGGGAATGTAAGACAATACGAGGGAAACCGATCCACCCGGACTTAAAATGGCGCATAAGCAGTTTTAATCGCCGATGAGTGAGGAGTAGTAATAATGAAAATCGCTGTGCCGAAAGAGGTACACCCAAAGGAATGTCGTGTCGCCACGACTCCAGAGGTCGTAGTCAAACTCCTCGACCTAGGTTTCGAGGTAACGGTGGAAAAGGATGCGGGACTTAACGCTAGCTTTTCCGACGCTAGTTACGTTGCAGCTGGAGCAAAGGTAGAATTTGACACCGAAACGCTATGGAAGAACGCGGACATCGTACTAAAAGTCCGCAGTCCAGAGCACCACCCATCATTGAATAAGCATGAGAGCGACCTTTTAAGTAAGGGCCAAACATTAATGTCATTCATTTGGCCGGCGCAGAACCCTGATTTAATGGATCAACTGGCCCAAAAAGGTGTCACCGTCTTAGCCATGGATAGCGTGCCTCGTATTTCGCGAGCACAGAAGTTAGACGCACTAAGCTCGATGGCGAATATCGGTGGCTATCGCGCGGTTGTTGAAGCCGCCAATAACTTTGGTCGATTTTTCACAGGACAAGTCACCGCTGCTGGAAAGGTACCACCAGCCAAGGTTTTGGTAATTGGCGGAGGGGTGGCCGGCCTGGCCGCTATTGGGACCGCGATGAGTCTCGGCGCAATTGTGCGGGCGTTCGATACTCGTCTTGAGGTCAAAGAGCAAGTCGAAAGCATAGGCGCGGAATTTTTAGAGCTCGACTTTGAAGAAGAAGGTAGTGGCACCGGTGGCTACGCGAAGGAAATGAGCCCAGCGTTTATCGAAGCAGAAATGTCGTTATTTCGAGAGCAAGCTGCCGACGTCGATATAATCATCACTACGGCTTTAATACCTGGCAAGCCAGCGCCAAAGCTAATCTTGGCGGATATGGTTGAGACCATGCGTGACGGATCGGTAATCGTCGATATGGCCGCCGAACAGGGCGGTAATTGTGAACTCACCAAGCCGGGCGAAATTGCTAAAGTCCACGGCGTTACGGTCATTGGGTATGACGATTTCCCGAGTCGCTTAGCCACACAATCTAGCCAACTCTACGGTACAAATTTGCGCCATTTGTTGGCCGAACTCTGTAAAGATAGAAATGGCGAGATTGCTGTAGATATGGAGGACGAGGTAATTCGGGGCACAACGGTAATAAAGAACGGTACGATAACCTGGCCGCCTCCGGCTCCAAAATTATCCGCAACACCAATAAGAGCCAATGCCCCAGCGCCGGCAAAAACACGGGGAGAACGCTTAGAGCGAAAGAGTCACGGCTGGGGATTGCCTGCGTTTTTGATCGTCGGGGGTCTCGGCCTCTGGGGCCTCGGCAGCATAGCACCAACCGCATTTATGTCTCATTTTACTGTGTTTGTACTCGCGTGTTTTGTTGGCTATCAAGTGATTTGGAATGTAACCCCTGCTCTACATACACCGCTGATGAGCGTGACGAACGCGATCAGCGGAATCATCATTCTCGGTGCATTGCTACAGATATCCACCAGTTCGTTTCTCATCACGCTGCTTGCAGGTATCGCCATCCTTATTGCTTCGGTCAACATCGCCGGCGGTTTCCTAGTGTCCCATCGTATGCTGCAAATGTTTCGTAAATAAGGAATCTTCATGGCGTCAGGAACCCTCATTGCGACGTATATCGCTGCGACTATTCTGTTTATTTTGAGCCTCGGCGGATTGAGTCATCCAGAAACTGCCCGTCGAGGCAACCTCTACGGCATCATCGGGATGGGTATCGCAATCTTGGCGACGATCTTTAGCGACCAAGTTAGTGCATACATCGTTCTGGTGATTATGATGGTTGTTGGTGGCGCTGCAGGGGCAGTTGTTGCCTCTCGAGTACAGATGACCGAGATGCCTGAGCTTGTGGCGATACTGCATAGCTTCGTAGGGTTGGCTGCCGTATTAATAGGTTACGCAACGTTTCTCGATCACTCGCACGAATTCGTTGGAGTTGAAAAAACGATTCACGAAGTCGAGATCTACTTGGGTATTCTAATCGGTGCGGTTACCTTTACCGGGTCAGTGGCTGCCTTCGGCAAGCTACGGGGCATTATCGACGGAAAACCGATGCTGCTACCCGCCCGACATTTGATCAACCTCGGTATTGCGCTGATTTGTTTGTGGCTCGGCTCCGTTTTCGTTGGCAACCTATCAATGACTAATGCAATGTGGGCATTAATTCTTATGACATTGATCGCCTTTGCGTTTGGCGTCCATATGGTCATGGCGATCGGTGGCGCCGACATGCCGGTTGTGGTCTCGATGCTAAATAGCTATTCCGGATGGGCTGCCGCCGCGACAGGGTTCATGTTGTCCAATGATTTGCTAATCGTAACTGGCGCATTGGTCGGGTCTAGTGGTGCAATTCTGAGCTACATCATGTGCCGAGCGATGAACCGAAACTTCGTTAGTGTAATCGCGGGTGGTTTCGGGACCGCCGGTGGCGCGGAGACGGTCTCATATGAAGGTGAAGCCATACCGATATCAGGTGATGAAACAGCTGAACTATTGCGAGAGGCCGATTCGATTATTATCGTGCCAGGGTATGGTATGGCGGTGGCGCATGCGCAAAGTATTGTGTCAGAACTCAGCACCACGTTACGGAATCAAGGAAAAGCTGTGCGCTTCGCAATTCACCCCGTAGCAGGACGTATGCCAGGCCATATGAATGTGTTACTTGCTGAATCGCGAGTACCCTACGACATTGTAATGGAGATGGATGAGATCAACGACGAGTTCCCCACCACAGACGTCGCGATCGTGATCGGTGCAAACGATATCGTCAATCCCTCCGCGTTGGAAGAGCCTAATAGTCCTATCGCGGGGATGCCAGTGTTAGAAGTGTGGCGGGCAAAAAACACAGTCGTTCTGAAACGCAGCATGGCCACTGGCTACGCTGGAGTAGATAACCCACTGTTTTTTCGTCCAAATACACAGATGCTCTTCGGGGATGCTAAAGAAAGTCTTGAAGCAGTGTTTAAGTCGCTGAGTTAAGCGCCGCGTACTACAGTGGCTGCGTCTAACCGTGGACTAGACAAAGCTTTAAAACTGTCTGTTTCCGACGCTTTTGTACATGATTTAACTATGCTTAACATAGGCGGCGAAAACGTGTGTCGCCGATGGTGATTATATCAAGCCCTAAGTTGATTTGGTTGAGATAATATGGGAG
>CAYFFH010000190.1:0-6264 GCA_964342175.1 uncultured Enterobacteriaceae bacterium
GCAGCTGCAATTTATCAAATAATAAATACCGAAATGGTTGGTGCCATGCGTGCTGTATCGGTCATGCGCGGAGTCGATCCGCGTCGTTATACAGTTATAGTTGGAGGAGGCGCAGGCGGCGCGCACGCCGCGAAAATTGCACAAGAGCTCGGTATTCGGAAGGCCATCTGTCCTACGGTTGCCGGTGGATTGTGCGCCTTCGGCATGCTCGCAGCTGACGTGGGCCATGACTATCTGACTACACGACCGATGAATACGGACAACATGAAAATTGATGAGGTTAATGAAGTATTCTCCGACATGGAAACTCGGGCGGTGAGAGAACTTCGGATGCAAGGTTTTTCGCTGGAGGAAATAAAACTCTCACGCTTTGCGGACGCGAAGTACCCTTATCAATCACACGAGATCATTGTATCAATCCCCGGTGGAGAGCTATGCACCGATGACATTCAGCGAATGGCCGATTCATTTCACACTACACATGAGCGACTTTACACCTACTGTTTACGGGAAATGGCGATAGACATGAATGGATGGCGTCTTACAGCAACAGCAACACTACCCCCTATGCCGATAAAACCGGAACCGATAGGAATAGAGAGTGCTGACTCAGCTAGATCAGGAATGCGTCCCGTCTATTTTCACGAAGTTGGAGATTTTTCAAACACTCCAATTTTTTCAGGTCGGTTACTACGTGCCGGCATGAGCGTACGCGGCCCCGCAATTGTCGAATTACCGACAACTACGATTGTTGTATTTCCTGGGCACACCGTAGATGTCGGAGAACATGAAGACTTCCACATCCAAATTCCACAAGACAACCTCTAACCCTCGAAAGGTTACTCGGCATTCCCAATAGGTGCTGAAAACGCATCACTCAATATCCGGTCAATACCGTCCCCGGTTAGTGACTTTAAGAAGATCACCAGATTACTTCTCTCGGCTAGGCTTAACCCTAGTGGTTGAATCAAGGGATCTAACTGTTCGTTAGCAATCCCGCCGCGGTCGTAAAACTGAACTACAGCATCAAGCGTACCTAAAGATCCGTCATGCATGTAGGGAGCAGTAAGGTCGACATTGCGTAAACTTGGCGTGCGGTACTTCCAGCGATCCTCCGGATCTTGCGTGATCTCATAGAATCCAAGATCTGCCGGCGGTTTTTCTGCAGATTCCGCTACTGCAGTAGGATCCACTTCAATAAAGGTTCCCGGTGCGAGGAGTACGCGCTGCGGCTGTGTCGGTTTTCTCTTCACCGATCGCCGATACCCAATACCTGTATTATGCACTCGGTGATCGGTAAATAATGCGTACTCTCGGTTAATTAGGTGACAGCTACTGCAGCGGCCCTTGCCCGTAAATATGTCAAACCCTGAGCGGACAGCGGCGCTGACCGCCGATTTATTGCCACCGAAATACCATTTATCGAAGGGGCTATTACCTGAAACCAGGACTCGTTCGTAACTCGCGACCGCCATGCCAATATTGCTCAAACTTACGCCTTCTCCGCCAAATGCTCGCTCAAACAGGTCCCTATAGTCCGATAGGGTACGCAATTTATTGACCACAGTACTGACAGATGGATTTGCCATTTCATTTGCAGCTAACAGCGGCTGCCAAATTTGATGTTCCAGGCGATCGTCCCGTGCATCGTGAAATAGTTTTTGTAAGTACCCCACGTTGTAGATAGTCGGCGCATTGCGGCGGACCGTCCTACCTTCAACCCCAACAGCCGTAGCAAGTTCGTTATGTGAAAACCCTTGCTCGGGCACGTGGCACATCGCACAAGATAAAGTCTGATTAAGAGAAAGTCGTCGATCAAAGAAAAGTTTCCGACCCAACGCAACCTTGGCCTCAGTCAGCGGATTATCAACAGGGATAGACATTGTTGGCAAACCCAGCGGCGGTGGATCAATGAATCTCAAAAGATCTTGCTCCTTACCCCGTCGACTGGGAAGATCGGCAGAGTGCGTTTCGTATTCGAGCCGGCTATAACCATCCTTCTTATCACCGGCCCCGTGTAGCCCGGATGACAAAACCACCTCCTTCACCCGCCTAGATTCGATTTTCTCACTTAAGATTGTTTTTAAATCATTGATAATTGTATCGGGATGGAGAAAAGACACACTATAGATGTTGCGTATGCGTTGATTCTTATCGATCAGATAAACGCGTAAAATGTGCGAATAGATTCCGACTGATCGGCCATTTTCATCAAACTCTTTGACGATCGTCTGGTTGTAGCGTTCGAGAATCGGCCGCAAGGTGTTTTCATTCTTGCTCGCCAAAAAACGCCAATCACTACTATCGCGACGGAAACGGTCCCCATAGGCTTGCATCACCGTCGGTGTATCGTGCTGTGGATCGAAACTTAAACTAATTAAACGTACTTGATTAGCTAGTGATTCATCCGCGTATATTCGCTCAGCTACTTTACTGAACACATACGTTGCCAATGGGCAACCATTAACGTCGTCGCACGTGGTGTAAATGAAACTCAGCAAAACTGCTTTGTCGCCAAAAAGGTTCGTTAGCGCAATCGCGGAGCCGTCACGATCGAGGAATTCACCGTCACCGGCGATCCCCAGGACTGGAAGTTTATAAGTTCCAGACGTCGGCGCAGGAAACGAGAGCACTGAATACCCGGGTGCCAGCACGATAGGAGAGTCACCAACCGCGTCTGGGTTACCATGGCCCATTGCCGCCACAGCAGTTATCAAGAAGCTAACGAAAAATGTTAGTTGACTGAATCCGGCGCGCTTATTTCTACTGAATCCACTGAAGGGCATCAATATTCAGCAAACAATGCACCCTCCGTTTTAGTCGGTCGCCCACCGTACAGCGCATTCGAGCCGAAACGCATTTGATGCGGGCGCCCCAACTCCTCGGCACCAAAATCAATAGTGAATCGGTGATTAAGCTTGCCATCGCTCCAGGTATATGCTTTAAAGAAATCCAAGTCGATCCCGTCTGGCGCTGCCTTTTTATCCCAGTTAGCAAGCAAAGAAGAAGTATAATAGACCCTTTTCCCATCCCAGCTTTGCGATACCATATTGACTTGTGCTCCAATGTGTTCAGCGAACGTCTGAATTGGATTATGCGGATCAGATATATCGAATAACCGCGTCATGCCGTCATTCCAGGTATTGACCCAAAGTTCATTGTCATCGGCGCTAATCGATATATCAACTGGTAAAGGTATCTTGCTAACATCGCCGATATCCGCTACGTCCGCCGCTTGCCAGTCGCCGCTATCGTCTTCGTAAATAAGCCAAATCTTCGAAGTTAACGCAGTAGTCGTAAAACAGTAGTTGTTCTTTGCTCCCCAAGCGCAGCGCACTTCAAGCGGCGCGCCAGGTATGTCCAAAATCTTTTTCGGCTTTCGAGTGTGTAGGTTCCAAATGACAACGGTGTTACCAAAACGCTTCATCGCTTCGGAATCCCCCATCATCTTGCCTAGATCCATCATATAGTTGTTCCATCCAGTGAAAGACGAGGTCACCATGACATTCCGTCGGGGTAATACACGAACATCGTAACCATAGCCGTCTGCATATTTACCAGATTTGACTGCGCCTCTTAAATTTTCGTCTGTGGGCATCCAATAGGTCGCGATGTATTCTCCCGAGTTTGTATATTCGGCCATCCCGGTTCGGCCACCATGGTCTTTATCGTTTGAAAGACCGGTGACCAACATACGACCAGGAAGTGCATATGTTGTGTGGGGGCCAACGATCCCGCCCGTTTTGGCCGGAAAATCGTTAATTACTTTGTGCAGTGTAGGTTTGGATGGATTGCTATGCACGTCGAAGATAAAAATCTTACTGGTATCGAGACCACCGGCCCATAGATAATGGCGGTCATCCGTAAGTCCGGAGTGATGCGCTTCGTTACGTCCACCAACGGAGAGAGAGTTAATAATTTTCCCGAACTTCGGCGCTTTTGGATTTACAGAAACAGTAACTAGTTTGTCGGAGCCATCACCTACCCCCTCAATCCCTAGAGTCCAAACATAAACATAATCCTCCTGACCGACTATTTTAGCCATATACGGCGACATGCACGTCTCATCAGCCTGAACGGGAAATAGCACTAGCAAAATGCACACAGCGCTTGAGATTTGTAAAATCAGGGATTGCGATCGAACTCGCTCGTGTAACATTTTCATGGGACTTTCACCTTTGAATTAAATGAGTGTACGAGGAGACAATCTGACCCAAAACAAATTGTTCACCTAATCACATCGACAAAACCGCAATGTTTTTAGGGAAGCACGCGTTATACGACACTGTTTGCCGGTTGATTTCCCTAGTTAATAAGCTTATATCTCCATTGATATAACTTCAACAACACTACAGCTGACTATTCGCTACACCAGGCTAGGACATTAGTTATACTAGTAATTTAGTATCAATTTCATCAACGAATCCTTATCTATCTCTTCACTATCATGAGCAAGTACTCCAAACGCTCGGCCGTGGTGTGCATTGCACCTGTGGTATTTGTAATACTCTGGTCCACGGGTTTCGTTGGCACACGCTTCGTGATCCCCTATGCAGATCCAATAACTTTCACGGCACTTCGTTTCGCAATAGTGTGTACACTGCTTACAGCGTTTGTAATAGTAAGTCGCCGGCAGTTGCCACGTTCTTGGAACATGTGGTTACATCTCGCGGTCTCAGGTGTTCTCATCCACGCCTTTTTCGTCGGCGGCATGTTTGTCGCAATCTATCTCGGAGTAAACATCAGCATCGCCGCCTTGATAGCTGGCACGCAACCACTGTTGACAGCAATTGTCGCCATCCCATTCTTAGGTGAGGCTTTGAGTCGCCGACAATGGATTGGATTCGTAATTGGCTTTTTAGGTCTCTCAATGGTCGTAATGAAATCTCTCGAGGTCGGCGACCTACCCCTGAGCGGTTTTTCCGGCGCTGTGATCGCTCTCTGCGGTATTACCTTTGGAACGCTATATCAAAAACGCTATGTGGTTGGCGTTGACCTATTAAGTGGTTCGGCTATTCAATTTTTTTTCGCGCTGTCACCCTGTCTTATATGGGCATTCGCATTTGAAACTCGCACTATTGAGTGGAACCTGACCGTAATTTTAACCCTACTTTGGATGTGTCTTGCTTTATCAATTGGGGCAATAAGTATCTTATTATTTCTGATCCGCGAAGGCGCAGCATCTAGAGTTTCAAGTCTTTTTTATTTGGTTCCCCCGGTTACCGCCCTTCAGGGTTACTGGTTGTTTGATGATCGATTAAGTTCAATACAAATAATTGGGATCGCCCTTGCGGCGCTCGGGGTCGCATTGATCAATGTCCAGCATAGGGAGCTAAAAAAGACCAACAATGCTTGTTAACTAAAGTTAATCTATCGTTTTTCGGGCAAGTCTGCTTGTGATCGCTGGAGACTTTCGCCGAACTTCAATAAGAACTGCAAGGTCTTTTGCGCCTCGGGTTTTGATAACAACGCAACCATCGCAAAGATACCACTGGTGGCCGGTGCCGCGGCCGTTTCTTTTGCCGCGCCCTCAAGGGAAAGCAAAACATCGTCTGCTATCTTAATCATATCCTCGCTAGCAAACGTGTTGGTCGCCTGTTCGACGAAAGTGAATAAGCGTTCGATTATGTCGTCGGTCATAGCTGAACGCATCGCATGAATCAACAGCACCGTTTCACATAAGGTATCGAGTGCACCGAGTTCATGGAGTTCAGTTACACGATCGACCACTGCGTGCACTGCCGCACGAGTTTCCTCTTCATTCAAGCGATCAACAACTTCCAACGCGACGCCCGCCGTCGTCGCCAAACGTTCTATCATCGAGTCGGTTAATGCTTCACGAGCAGCTAAAATGCCGCGTTGCATCTCGTCGGAACCGTCGCCATTGGCTGTCACTGGTGTCGCCATCGATCTATACCTCTCTTAGAGTAATCCGCGAGCCGAGAGCCAGTAGAGGCGGTTATAGGCAAGTTTAAACCAATGAACCATCTGAGATGGTGCGCCGGGGTTGGGGGGCGTGACATAATTAAACCAGACATAAGTGCCTTGATTCATTCCTGTTTCTACAAAACAAAATACTTTGCCATCGTATTTTCTCGCCATCCGACCTTCTGTTACGAGTGAACTCAAGTTGTCGACGATCGTATCAGCCTCGAAATGAGCGGTGGAGCCAGCTTTAGAAATAGGAATATTAGTGGTGTCGCCGCAAACGAAGACGTTACTCGTACCTTCATGTAATAGAGTTTCACGTTCCGTCGGCACCCA
>CAYFFH010000191.1:0-6263 GCA_964342175.1 uncultured Enterobacteriaceae bacterium
CAGAGATACTTTCGGAGTCGAGCAATGGTGCAATATCTATACAGATATTTGAACCAGGGGAAATCGTACCGGCATTCGGTATTTCTGATGCGGTACGCGATGGCAAGGTCGAGGCCGGATACACCTGGCTCGGTTACGACCAAGGGAAATACGCCGCGTCGGCGTTACTGGCGGCGGTACCATTCGGCCTCGAACCTGCGGAACTAACTGCATGGTGGTATGAAGCGGGAGGCCACGAGTTAGCAGAGGAGCTTTATCATGAATTTAATATTCACCCGATCCTCTGTGGACTGACAGGTCCGGAAACTGCCGGCTGGTTCCGCAAACGGATCACCTCGCTGGAAAGTCTGCATGGCCTTAAGATTCGTTTCGCTGGGATTGGTGGGAAGGTAATCGAGCGTTTCGGTGCATCCGTAACAATGCTTCCTGGCGGCGAAATTTTTCAAGCCCTGGAAAAAGGAGCGATTGACGCTACCGAGTTTTCGCTGCCGAATGTCGATCAATCGTTAGGCTTCCATCGAATCGCGCCATACAACTACTATCCTGGATGGCACCAACCCGCCACCGCTTCTCATCTGATCATAAATTTTGATCTCTGGAAAAAATTACCGAATACAAATCGAAAACTACTCGAAACAGCCTGCACGGCAGGGGTGACGCGGAATCTCGCTAAAACTGAAGCACATCAAGGCAGCATTATCGCCGGCTTCCCAGAAGTTGGAGTCAGTGCCGAGACATTGCCATTGGACGTACTGCGTGCTTTGGAGAAGGTAACTAACGAAATCCTCGATGAAGAAGCGAAAAAGAATGAAATGTTTCATCGCATCCTGGAATCACAACGCCGATTTCGCCGAGAGTTCGCGCATTGGAAAAAGCGCGGTTACCTCCCCCGGGATTTCTAAATGAATTTACCAGAGACCCGGCTATCCCGCGTTATTGACCCACTAATATCGTGGGTCGGCCAATGGGCATCTGGGCTATGGGTAGTATTAATGGCCATTATCGTTGGGAATGTTGTGTCACGCTACGTCTTCGGCAAAGGGTATATCGAAATCGAAGAAATTCAGTGGCATATTTATTCTTTTGGTTTCCTAATCGGTTTAAGTTACGCCTATCAATCTGATTCACATATTCGCGTAGACGTAATTCACGAACGCCTGCCGACGCGCGTTCAAGCCTGGATTGAATTTTATGGCACTCTACTATTTACCGTACCTTTTATTTTGATCATCCTTACGTTCAGTTTTCCATTTGTTGCCGCGAGCTACGAACTTAACGAAATATCTCAATCACCTGGCGGCCTACCCTATCGCTGGCTGGTAAAAGCCGCATTACCGATTAGCTTTATATTATTGTCTCTGGCAGTTTTATCGCGACTTTCAAGAGTGTGCGTGACGCTCTTCGGCAACCGGAGAGCAAAACGTGGCGGCAAATGAGATCCTTGCACTGGCAATGTTTGGCAGTTTTATTGCCTTAGTGTTCACAGGATTCCCAGTGGCTTGGATCCTCGGCGGTCTAGCCGTTATATTCACGGCATTTGCGATCGTGCTGCAAGTAGATTTTGCGATCCCAATTGCAGTCGACTGGTCATACACCTCACTGACTGTCGACCGCATTTGGAACGTGATGGAAAATTGGGTGCTAGTCGCCCTCCCGATGTTTATTCTAATGGGTTTATTGTTGGATCGATCAGGAATTGCGAACCAGCTAATGTTGAGTTGCGCGCGTCTTTTCGGTGCATTACGGGGCGGCCTCGCAGTAACAGTGGCCCTGATTGGACTTCTACTCGCTGCAAGCACGGGCATTATCGGCGCGTCAGTCGTTCTATTAGCACTAATAGGTCTACCGACGATGCTTGCGAACGGTTACGATAAATCACTTGCAGCGGGTACGGTATGTGCCGTCGGCACGCTTGGGATATTGATACCTCCCAGCATCATGTTAGTAGTTATGGCAGATCGCATGTCGATGAGCGTCGGTGATCTATTCCTAGGCGCGATGCTACCCGGCGCTCTACTCGGTGGTTTATATATTGTCTACCTGTTTGGTTACGCATGGTTGCGCCCGGAAGCAGCACCGGCAACCACACAGGAAAAATTTACGTGGGCCGCGGTTGGCGATTTATTTCTTGCGATTCTACCCCCTACATTTCTAATCCTTGCGGTACTTGGAAGCATTTTCTTCGGAATTGCTACTCCCACGGAAGCCGCTGGAGTTGGAGCATTCGGCGCGTTCTCCTTAGCGCTAATCAAACGTCGCCTCAATCTCGGCGTGGTACGCGATGTGTTGTATGAAACAACGCTCACAACAGCATTTATTTTCGCCGTGTTGATTGGAGCGACGGCCTTCTCTCTCGTGCTCCGTGGGCTTGGTGGCGACGAACTGATTGAGAGAATGTTACTTGGCCTGCCGTTTGGACACACGGGGATCGTTATCTGCATCCTCGTCGCGACATTTATTTTGGGATTTTTCCTAGACTGGATTGAACTAACCTTGATCGTCCTACCGTTAGTTTCGCCGGTCGTGATAGATCTTGGGTTCGATCCCATTTGGTTCACGATTCTGTTCGCTGTTTGTCTGCAAACAAGTTTTTTAACTCCTCCGGTTGGATTCGCGATTTTTTATCTAAAAGGCGTAGCGCCACCGGAGATCGATATCACAGCGATTTATCGTGGGGTTGTGCCGTTTATTGCCATCCAGATCGCTGGGTTAATTATCCTCTTTAATTGGCATGGCCTTGTTACATGGCTTCCCGCTCAAGCGTACAACTAACTTAAGGTATAACTGCGCTATATACGGGCACACCAAAACTTTTCGAAAGCATCTAAAGTGTGGGCTTTTGGACCCGAAACGCTCCCAAACCAAAAGCGAACTTCGTAGACTTTAATCTAAGGCAATGCCGGTCTGCGTCGTGCCTGTTGAGTGACTTGTTCGAACGCGTAAGCCACTTCAAGCACCTGGCGGTCACGCCCTCGAGCTCCAACGATTTGGATCCCAACCGGTAATCCACTCTCCGTAAAGCCCGCCGGAACAGATATCGCGGGGCATCCCGTCACGGTGATTGCCCAACACACGGCCATCCAGTCAAGGTAAGTTTCAAGTTCGATGCCATTAATTGAGTGCACCCATTCTTGAACAAGTGGGAATGGCGGCACCTGAGCCGATGGGCATAATAAAATGTCATAAATATCAAAAAACCGTGCGATACGTTCAACTAGTGTCGCATGCTTAGTCGTGGCCGCTGTTAGGTCAGCCAATGTCAATTTCAGACCCTCCTCAATGTTCCACCGTACGGTATCTTTCATCAGATGCGCCCGTTCTCTATAGTCTTCGCCGAATTTTGCGAGAAACATCCACGCACGGAATGTGCTAAAAATTTCTTCGGCGTCTTGCAGATCGGGATCTGCCGCATCAATAAAGCCGCCAAGATCTTCAAATACTGGAAGCGCCTGTTCAAGAACAGCGGTTACCTCAGGGTCGACCGGATTACCCCCAAGATCCGAGCTCCATGCAAACCGCATACCTTTCACATCACACGCGAGAGGCCCGAGAAAATCGACACCTGGCTCAGAAAGGGAGATCGGCACACGCTGGTCCGGGCCGGCCATGACCGATAGCAACAACGCCGCATCCTCGACACTGCGTGCCATGGGCCCGGTAACACCGAACTGGTCGCTGGAAAACTGTTTCGGCCAGTTAGGTACGCGTCCGGGAGTTGGTCTGAAACCAACGACATTACAAAACGAAGCCGGATTTCTGAGCGAACCCCCGAGATCGTTACCATCGGCGATTGGCAACATTTCACAAGCCAAAGCAACAGCTGCTCCGCCGCTCGAGCCCCCGCAAGTACGAGTCAAATCATATGGATTACGGGTTGCACCAAAAACTGGATTAAAGGTCTGAGATCCAGCACCAAACTCCGGTGTATTGGTTTTACCTATGATAATCGCACCAGCTGCTTTGAGCCTCTCAATGTAAAGTTCGTCGATATCTGGGACAAAATCTGCGTAGATCGGTGACCCCATGGTCGTTCTAATACCGCGAGTTAGAACAAGATCTTTAATAGCGATCGGGAGGCCATAAAGAGGTTTTTCGGTTCCCGCGGTGAATGATTGATCCATCGCCGTTGCCTGCGCCAAAGCCTCTTCAGGACACAAAGTAACGATGGCATTCACTGCCGGATTTATACGGTCGATACGATTTAAAAATGCCATCAACACGTCAAGGACACTAAGCTCTCGATCAGCTATCGCACGCGCTAACGCCGTGGCAGACATCGCACATACTGTATCGCTCGCCCGCGAGCAGGAAGGATCGCTATGTGGTGTCACGAGTTAACTCACTTTTCCGTTGTGTTTGACGATAACATGATTGCCAACCATATAAAGTTAAAATTTCTACCACGGACACAGGCTAACCTTATTCATGCTTGTGTCTGCCGGAGAGATTCAGCAGAATCTAACATACCTGTCATTAACATCGGATCCAAAGCGTATGTCTGCATTACTGCCTGAAGTTGACCCTGATGGACTAGCGGAGTTCTCAGTTGTATTTACCGATCGCTCACTAAATCACATGTCCCAATCATTCCAGGGCGTTATGAGTGAAATATCCCGGGTGTTGAAAAATGTTTATCACGCGACTACTGCAATAGTGATTCCAGGTGGGGGTACCTATGCCATGGAGGCCACCGCACGTCAATTTGCCACAGGCAAGAAATGTCTCGTCATACGCAATGGTTGGTTCAGTTATCGTTGGACACAAATTTTTGATGCTGGTGACATTCCATCTGAATCGATCGTGCTGAAAGCGCGGGCACATAGTAGCGCCCCCCAATCACCTTTCGCTCCTGCATCGATCGACGAGGTAATTACAATAATACAGTCGCAGAAACCAGACCTAGTGTTTGCTCCGCATGTTGAAACGGCATCTGGAATTATTTTACCAGACGATTATATTCGAGCCGTTGGCAAAGCCGTTCACGATGTTGGCGGCCTATTCGTCCTCGATTGCATTGCCTCAGGTACCATCTGGGTCGACATGGTGGATTGCTCGGTCGATATCTTAATTAGCGCACCACAAAAAGGCTGGAGTAGCTCACCTTGTGCAGGACTCGTAATGCTAAGCGAAAACGCATTATTGGCGCTGGATAAAACCACGAGTAGCAGTTTTGCTTGCGATCTGAGCAAATGGAATCAAATCATGCAGGCCTATGAAAATGGCGGTCACGCCTACCATGCGACCATGCCGACCGACAGCTTGCGAAAATTCTGTGACGCCATGCTCGAAACAGAAAAATACGGTTTCACAAAAGCTTATTCTAAACAACAAGCTCTAGGTGACACAGTCCGTGCGCTATTGGCGAACCATGGATACAAAAGTGTCGCAGCAGAGGGATTCCAAGCTCCAGGCGTCGTTGTAAGTTATACCGATGATCCCGAGATTCAAAACGGCAGAAAATTTCTCGAAATGGGATTACAGATCGCCGCCGGCGTACCTCTAAAATGCGACGAGCCTAACGATTTTATGACGTTCCGCATAGGGTTGTTTGGGATCGATAAACTGCAAAATGACGAGGCCACTGTCGATAGATTAAAAGCTGCCCTAGATCAGCTAACCTAAACGAACCGACTTCTTTCTCGCATCCACTACTTCTTCGAGCCACGTCAACTTAATCATAACGACTTAGGGGAAATAGCTAAATCGAACTCATAGATAGGCCTTTCAATTAAAAAACTCAAGAAAGGAGTTATAAATTTGGCGCCTGCAAATCGCGATACCGTAACAGATAATTTTAATATAAACCTACACGAAAAGAGTATTTATTCACAAAACGGCGAAGACGGCATTTTAGAATTCATTTTTTCAAAGATCGGAACAACCAACAAATTCTCAGTAGAATTTGGTGTAGGGAATGGATCTGAATGCAACACCGTCTACCTTCTACAGGACAAAGGATGGCAGGGTTTGATGATGAACTACGGTGCCATAAACACAGCGCAACCGAACGCTATCACCAGATGGAAACGATCCATTAGAAAATTTAAACTTTTTTGTAGAATGATAAGATCTGTAAACTTTCTGACGCAGAATTCGAATCGACCACCCCCGAGATTAAGACACCCAATTGATATTAAAACGGAAAAAGTTACGGCCGAGAATATCCAGCAATTACTAAAAAAATACAACACTCCCCAGAATTTTGATTTGCTATCGATCGATATCGATTTCAATGATTACTGGGTCTGGAAATCAATCTCTGA
>CAYFFH010000192.1:0-6252 GCA_964342175.1 uncultured Enterobacteriaceae bacterium
ATTATCGTCTTATCATATGTGGCATTGGTAAAACCGCCGCCGCCGCCGCTGTCGGGTATATCGCCGGGACTGAGTCTGCAGACACACGTCACATCTGGCTAAATATCGGCATTGCCGGACACTCGACCTTGGCCAAAGGTTCCATTGGAATCGCACACCGGATCATCGATCAGGCAACCGGAACTACCTACTACCCGGCAATGGCATTTCACACACCTTGCGCAAGCTATTCATTGGTCTGTCACGATGCTCCAGACACAACATACGCCAGCGACGCAATGTCTGACATGGAATCATCCGGATTCTTTGCTGCAGCCTCAAAGTTTTCGAGCGTTGAATTTATTCACTCTCTAAAGATAATTTCCGACAATACATCGAAAGACATTAGGTCGCTGAACCGCACAACCATTAGCAAAATGATTGCAGCCCACGTCAAACTTATTGAATCATTCGCCGAGCTACTCGAGAGTATTGCCGTGAAGCATTTACCCTCCGTTAAGGCACTCCCACTCGATATATTGCTCGCGCGTTGGAATTTCACCGCCACGCAGCAATCGCAACTGCGCGACTTAGCTAGACGTTGGGCACTCTTGCGCCCTGAGCATCGGTGGCCGACCGGCGAGATCTTCTTGTGCACATCCTCGCACGAGGCCATTGAATATCTCAAATCTGAGCTAGAGAGCACCCCAATAAAATTACAAGGCTCAACCACAGAATGATCAGCACGATCTATATTGAAGCAGCGGTAACAGAACATCCACGCGCGCAACTGATCACAGCAAAATTTCCTAAAGCTCGAATAATTGAATGTGATTCTTACCAGGAAATTTTTAATCGGCGCCAACAAAATTTTCGTATACAAAAAGAACACCCCGCGCTGATTTTGGCACACAAACGCGGCAGACGTTTACACCCAATCCCAAGTGGTCAGCACCTTGGTGCGGAATACAATTACTACTTCTCGCATTTACTCAACTGTCCATTCGATTGTCGTTACTGCTTTCTCCAAGGAATGTTTGCATCAGCCAACTATGTATTGTTCGTTAACTATGAGGATTTCATAGAAGAAATAAAAGAAGTGTGCACCAAGCACACTGGAGTGGTTCATCTCTTTTCCGGCTATGACTGTGACAGCCTCGCCCTCGAACCTCTGAGTAATTTTGCAAATTATTTTTCTCCCTTGGTTTCTAAAATTGATAATGCAATGCTCGAACTTCGTACTAAAAGCACTCAGATTCGATCACTACTCACATCGGCCCCAAGCCCTAACATTATCGTCGCCATGAGCCTTGCGCCGGAAGTTATTGGACAGGACCTAGAACATGGTGTTCCCTCCTTAGGTGAGCGACTCCAGGCCTTAAGGCGCCTCCAAGCACATGGTTTCAATATTGGTCTACGTTTTGATCCAGTCATACCGTTAAGTAATACGACGTCGACATATCGGAAATTTTTCGCACAGGTATTCGCGGAAATTGATAAAAGCGCAGTGCACTCAGTAACAATCGGCGGCTTTCGCCTACCCAAAGCCTTTGCTAAACGCATGACTCGACTCTACCCAACTGAAGCGCTGTTTGCAGGTCCACATGTTGAATTTGATGGGAGTGTGATCTTTCGCGGTTACCGCGGCACCGATACCGTAGCAATCGCCACGGCTGAACTAACACGCTATGTCAGCTCAAGCAAAATATTCCTTCAACATATGACCACCTAGTAAATTCCTATCCTGGACTAACAGCACCATGACTACCTATGGACGATGACACACTAGTAGCACTCGCTTTTGCAGCTTATTTAATTTCAATCGGCGTAATCGGCCTCATAGGCTACCGCCGTACTCAAGATGCATCCGGTTTTATTTTAGCCGAACGTAAACTTTCTTATTGGGTCACAGCATTAAGTGCCGGCGCTTCTGATATGAGCGGCTGGCTTCTATTAGGCTTACCGGGACTAGCATATATTTCAATCTTTGAATCTGTCTGGGTAGCAGTTGGCCTATTCTTAGGCACCTACTTAAATTGGCGCTTTGTTGCCCGACCGTTGCGAGAAAATAGCGAGCGCTACGGAAACGCTTTGACAATTCCAGAGTATTTCGAACGAAGATTTAACGACGACACACGTATCTTAAGGACTTTTTCAGCGTTATGTATACTCCTTTTCTTTGTGTTTTATACAGCAGCGGGATTAGTTGCAGGAGGAAAGCTTTTCGAAGCATCATTTGGAGTTACGTACGTAAATGCGGTGGTCATCACCACTGCATTGATCGTCTCATACACAGCATTCGGCGGATTTCTCGCGGTTGTTTGGAGCGATGCATTACAGGCAATAATGATGTTTTTCGCCTTAGCGATTGTTGCTATCCTGGCATTATCATATGGAGTCGAACCTGATGCCCCGATAAAAGCGGAACCCTTATTACCTTCTCGACCGCAGTCGCTCTCAGCGATAGTAATAATATCGTCACTTGCCTGGGGACTCGGATATCTCGGGCAACCACATATCCTAAACCGGTTTATGGCGATCCGCTCGCCAGAAAAGCTAGACGCGGCGCGGAGACTAGCACTCGGCTGGGCCATTATATGCTTAAGTGCAGCAGTGATCGTGGGGTACTCTGCGAGAACTGTGCTTGAATTTCCACTCACATCGGGTAGCAGCGAGCAGGTCTTCATTCACCTCATTCATTTTTTACTCCATCCTGCGGTCGCCGGGGTTTGCCTAGCTGCTATCCTCGCCGCGATAATGAGCACTGCCGACTCTCAATTGCTAGTCGCGGCATCCGCCCTCACTCATGACCTTTCCAGGAATTCGACCAACAGATCCCGAGGTGTGCTACGTTACCATCGCGCCGCCGTCGTATTGATCTGTGTGATCGCTGCGAGTCTCGCTTTAGATCCAGACGCGATGGTATTCGATCTTGTCGCCTACTCTTGGGCAGGCTTTGGAGCTACTCTTGGACCGTGCGTCATTATGAGTCTTTATGCGCCGAAGACGACCAAACAAAGTGCGATTCTAGGCATGCTTGTTGGAATGATCACAGTAATCGCGTGGGGAGCGTTAGAAGGTGGACTATTTGATATGTATGCACTGCTTCCCGGTTTCACAAGTGGGTTGATCGCTATTTTTTTAACTAATGCTTTCCACAAAAAGGACTAAGCAGGCCCATTCCAGTCAACCAAGCTAGATGTGTAAACAGCTCCCTTACTAATATCAAACCCTAACTGAAATACTCGCAGCCTTCTCCCGGATAAGATTTTCCATTTCGCTAACGCCAGCTTATTCGTTTCATCCCATTTCTGAATGGATGCCTGCGCCGGACAAAATCCTCTCCTTCTGTGGCAAGACCCGGGTGCAAAGTGTTTTGTAAGGGAAATATACTGTATTAGTTTCAGAACAGATGTGACTGTGGGAAAATGTGACCATTCAGTGTTCCGACGTTCAGAGAATTAAATCTATGCGACAGTTGCTATGGTCATTGTGTACATTCGGCCTAATTTTCCCGGTATTTAGTAAAGGAATCTCTCTAGAAACAAAAAAAGAACAGTTTAGCTACGCCATCGGTATTCAGCTTGCACAAACTTTAATTCGACAAGGTATCGATCTGGACCCGGACGCGTTCGATCTCGCGATCCGCGATTCCCTAAACGGGTCCAAACTGCGTTTATCCGCACAAGATATGCAGATAGCACTCAGTTCAGGTGACACAAGAGCATCGAATGATATCCGTAAACAGGCAGAGATCGCTTTGAAAACAGGTAAGGCGTTTCTGTCCGAAAACAAAACAAAAGATGGAGTAGTTGAACTACCGAGTGGATTACAATACAAAATTCTTCGATCAGGCACCGGGAAGCACCCTAAACCCAATAGTGACGTGGTCGTTCATTACGTAGGATCTCTAATTGATGGGCGTGAGTTTGATAGTTCTATAAAAAGAAACAAAGCTATCACTTTAAACGTAGGCCAAGTCATCAAAGGCTGGCAAGAAGCTATCCCATTGATGCGTGTTAGTGGCCGCTGGCAAATATTTATCCCTCCGAATCTCGCATATGGGACGAAAGGTGCTGGCAACAATATTGGACCTAATGAAACATTGATATTTGAAATCGAACTTTTAGGAATCTCAGAATAGTTAGCACCGTCTGAGGACGGCGTATCGTATGGGTTAGCACCTTAGACACGATATGAGTTTTCGAAAAGGATGTTTCTCGTTTAGTAGCAATACCAAAGAGAGCTCATCTCATACGTCGGCTAAGAAATATATATTTGCTTATCAAGAACCCAGTCACGCAAACACAACATCCATTACTCGAACATCTTTGAGCTCGCCGAAGCGATCTGACGTCGAATTACCTTGCCGAATAAATTATTTCTCCATCCCTCGTACAAACGTAAAGAGACCTGACCACAAATTGCCAACTCAAGATCTTTCCGAGACGCAATCATATTTCCTGAGATAGAATTATCCTCTGCACATCTCTTTAATCCCTTCAGTAAGTCACCTAATAATTTTTTCCCTGCGGTCGTTAATCTCCTAGGAAAACACTCATCGGAGACATTTACTCCCGTCCTGGACACCCGTATGACTTTTAATAATTTGCGTCCGTACCGACGCAAAAAACTAGGCGCGAGACCACTAATTGCATGCAACTGATCGTCTGAGGATGGAGCTGCCTGTGAGATCGCGACTAGTCGATCATCTTTCAGTACCCAACCACGTGGTAAATTTCGCTTTTGCGCTTCGATCTCCCGCCAGGAAGCGAGTCCCACCGCAATATTTCGCTTTTCAGCCTCCATTAGTTTCGCGACCCCCTTTATCCGTCGCCATACATTCGCAGGGTCACTTTTATAAAGCTTTGTATCAACCAAACGACAGCATTCTTCTGCTAGCCAGTCGGAGCGACCTCTTGCATAGAGCTCTTCAGTTAATTTGTCCTTAATCCCGAGTAGATAACGGACATCGTTAGCCGCATAGTCAAGTTGACGATCGGTTAGTGGGCGCCTTGCCCAATTGGTTCTCGACGAACTCTTATCTAACTCTATGTGATAAAACTCTGTTACCAAAGCGGCATAACCGATCTGATCTGGACGTCCTAGGAGTGCTGCAGCGATCTGAGTATCGAAAATCGGCGCTGGTATTTGCGCCGTTTCATGGAAGAATATTTCCAGATCTTGCCGTCCAGCATGAAAAACCTTGATCCGGGATGGGTTACATATCTCTCGATAAAACGCCGATAACTCATCGAGTGCTAAAGCGTCGATACACCAAATTGAATTACCTGCAGCGATCTGGATTAGGCACAATTGCGGATAGTAAGTTTTTTCACGAATAAATTCTGTATCGATTGCAATAGTAGAATGCTCATCAAGTGCGCGAAGAAATTCACTTAAACGCTCCGGCGTATCCACATACTCCACCTCCGAAATGCCATTTAACACTGGATAGTCAACTTTGGGAAAAATTGTATGTTGATATCGGAGGACCTTGAACTCTAACAAACAAAATATTCTGCTCGGCTGCGCCTACTTTCTCTTGTGGGGTAAAGTTGAAACATGAACGCAGCCGTTATTATTAGGCCATAATTTCCGGAAACCATTCGTTAATAGTAGCCTCACAGGCATTTATCTTCCTGATTCGCTCGGTACCTTAGGCCTAACTACGCTAAACTTTCAGTACTGATCGATTGTCATATGTCATAGTACACGTTCTAGCATTGTAACAAGGCAATTAAAACGGCAGATGAAACTGATTCTCACTCTAGCGATGGCAGCGACGACCCTCTTCGCCATGGAAGTCAGTGCGACCTCAGTAATTACGCCAATAGAGGAACTGATTCCTCGAACCGAACACAAACGCGCGACCCGCCTTATTACCCATTTCCTCGCCAACTATCACTACAAAAGACCCCGGTTAGACGACGAATTATCGCAGAAATTTCTCGAGCGATACTTAGAAATACTCGATCCAACTAAAAGTTACCTACTGCGATCTGATACCGAGGAATTTAATCGGCATCGCCTAAATTTCGACGACTATTTGCGCCAATCGGAGCTTCAACCGATTTATAATATTTACGTGCGCTACCGCAAAAGAGTCGAAGCTCGTGTCTCGCGGGCAATCGAACTTCTGAACTATCCGTTCGATTTTAATCGCGAGGAGACGTTAAAATTCGATCGGAAAAATGCCGAATGGGCTCAGAGCCTTGATGAGCTAGACGAATTGTGGCGAAAACGGGTAAAGAACGACATTCTATCTTTACA
>CAYFFH010000193.1:0-6237 GCA_964342175.1 uncultured Enterobacteriaceae bacterium
GCGGGCCTTGCGCAAGATCAACCTCATTACCGGAATTAGTTCTCGGACCCGAGAACACATCATTAAGGACTGCCGCTACATCAACTGCCTTAGCATTCTGCAAACGAAACACATATAGGCGGGGCCCCGCCGAGTCGCTTGGCACGTCGAGTCGTTCGACCCAAGTTTTAATTTCTGTAATAGCGCGACGCGAAGGCGACACTGCAAGCAATGCCCCTAATCGGTCCAGATTAACGAGTCGCACAAGCCCCTCTAATACCTTGCCAGATTGGCCGCCAAGCGCTCGTTCAAGTTCTTTAACCAAGTCGGATGGTGCCACATGATTTAACCGGAATAGTCCGGTCGACATGCCCTTCATCCAATCAACATCGAAAACTGCCACCGTATCCATGTAGTGTTGTAACTCGGTAGCAGTGCCAGCTAAGACCAACATGTTCCTTCGTTCGTTCGCGTGGAGCAGAGCACCCTCACTTAAAACGGGCGCGATGATTTTCTGCATCTCTGCGACTGCGATATTTCGAAGCGTGATGATCTGCATCCCGTACGAGGCGTCTTGACGATTTTTCCCCTTTGGGCCCACCCCACCCTTTACAGACGTCGCAATAGGAGAAATCCGATAGAGATTGCCTTCTTTGATCAACGCTGCCTGACTTTGACGAAGAAGCAATTCCAGAACCGTAAGCAAATCGTCCTTATATAACCCCCCACTGGTTTCAGTCGTAACCGTTCCAGTTACACCTTGCTCAATCACATAATTCTCACCTAGCATTTCACCGAGTATCGCTTTTACGACCTCCTGGATGTCAACGCCTTGGAAGTTGAGCACGATATCCTTATCAGCATCTATGCTTTGGGATTTTTTGTCTGTAGGTTTGTCGCCGGAAAAGGTTGCAGTACCAAGATTAATCTCGTCTTCATCAGCCTGCGGTTGAGCAGCCTTCCTCAGCTCGTCTTCAGTTTCACGCTCGGGCGAAAAATCCACCTTCGATGAGGTAGTCGGCTGTTGTGCTCGACCTAGAGCGTCTTGAAGCTCTTTCGTGTTAGACATTGGGGAACACGCAACAAGAATCGCGCATAACGCCACAAGCGCGATGCACTCCAATATATGTCGAACGTTATTGTCCCAGCTAGACAAAGCTAGGCGAGGTAGTGCCCTAAACTTTCGATTCCAATTCCGTTTAATCTTCAACATCGCCACCCCTGCGGGTATGTTGGCCGATTAGACTGCCCTCTATATCCACTTTCTTTACCTTTCCGTTGATATATAAAGAACGGATATGAGTCAGAGTATCACCCACGATAGAAAGAAGATCAACCATCATTTAGCTCGGCATAAAGAGACCGAATCCGAGCACCAGTGCCCTGAGGAAAAGTTCATTTGTGGTTTATCCGATATCTGAACTACTAGCGTCCTCATTCTCTGGAAAGCATATTTAATTTTTATTTCAAAAACAATCTCTTAACGAAGTAAGTTAACAACGAACTATATGTCAACACCTGACGCTTCGATAATATTTGCCGAAAGGGTTGTTGATGGATTTTAACCAATTAACTTAACACAACAACCGACCCTCGCTGCGTCATTTAGATCAGCACCCTCAGACGTGAGTTTCTTCTCTAGTATCACATCACGAAGTTGCAAATCGACCCAACTCTCGGCGAGCTTGAAACCACGTTCGATATAAGCTTCAGCTGGCTGGCCACCCATAAAAGACATGATCGACCGAGCAGACGGCGTAGATTTTGCGATGATGGAAACATAACCCGCACCGCTCGCCCACTTCAGAAAATAATCTAATAATGCTAAACCAATCCCTTTTCCCTGATAGCTTGCGTCTCGCGCTTCGCTATCTTCTAGTTGCCCAACGTGATAACAAAAGACTGAGAGCGTGTCATGTGGTAATGCTGGCGCGTGTTCCCCGAAGTCACCCCAATACAAAGGATCCCAGAGACCGTCGGGAGAGCGTAAAGTCCGTTGGTAACGCCGGAATTGCAGCTGTGCGACGTGCTTTTCCCCGTCAAATGCCAAGATGGCCGCTGCACCGAGGTCCCCTATCCGTTTCACTATCGAGTCTCGTGCTCCCTGACAACCGACAGGAACGCTATCGATATCGGCTAAAATCATTGGTCGATAAGTCAATACATTCATTAGTGAAGGATCAATTCAAAGAACAACTATTTTCGTAAAATCAGATAACGTGCGATCTCGCATAGGATTTTATTAAACGTCGATAGCCTAGCATGGTACTTAATGGCGCTAGCACGGCGATGACGAGACGCACGCCAGCTTCAGCCGGCCTAATCGTGTCTTTAAATTCAGTAAAAATCGCGGCGCGCACCAATAAGGAAGGCATGCCGTGATCATCGGTATGTCCATCACGCGCTAAACCGAACAAGGTACGAAAAAAATCGTGATTGCGCCCGGCAGGAGTGTACGTTTCTGTTGCGATAGCTTCCTCATCGCAAGGATTCCATTGGAAATGCAACGCACTCGGTGGCGCTCTATACGACTCACCCGCCCTTATGACTTTGTGCTCCCCATTGATCGTAACATGCATCTCGCCTGCACTTACCGATATCACCTGCGCAACATTCGGATGATAATGTTCCAACGGGATCTCCCCGTGAGCCCGCAACGCATATTCGATCTTAAAAGTATCCTCGGTCGACTCCAGAATAAGCATCTTCTCACCAGTCACCGGGTTTTCCAGTAATTCTTGGCTCATTTTCTATTTACCTCTGCAAAATATCTTTGCGACCTAATACAGAACTCCGACTTCACGCAAAAAGATACTGCTTAAACCAATCGACCGCAGCGCCAGCTGCCTTTTCAAACTCTTCTTCATAACATGTAAAATGGCCGCCATTCAGCAAGGTCAACTTTTTTGGTTCGGAAGCCCGATTGTACGCTTCCAGTTGTAAATCATAACAAGTTAAGGTGTCCCGTAGCCCGACGATCATCAACAACGGTGTAGGACTAATAAACTCAATATAGGTGCCCGGTTCATAGGCCCTAGCATACTCTAGCGATCTCAAGGTCACTTCGTTACCCCAAGTCGGAATATGAACCGCGTACTTATCAAAGAAGTCACGCACTTCACCGGCCGCATAGATAGGATGCTCCTCGGGTTCCCCGATAATCGGCCTCATTGTTGGAGCCTTACCCTCCATACGCCCTATACGGTCTTCAGCAAGTGCAGCGGTGACTTCCGGGATCATATCCATAGGTACCCGCCGCAGACCACTCCAGTGTCCGCTGATCGTCGGCATCTGCGCGACGACACACCGTAAACGACGATCGGTCCCCCCAATTACTAGGCTATGGCCCCCGGAGTAGCTAGTGCCCCACAGACCGATGCGATCCCGGTCCACCGACGGCAACATCGTCGCATAGGTAATCGCATGTCGCAGATCTTCAATCTGTTTTACTGGATCGAGCTCTTGGCGCGGACTGCCATCGCTCTCACCAAGGTTACGAAAATCGAATGCTATCGCCGCCATTCCTGCGGCGGTAAAGCGCTCTGCAAAATCCACCATGCCCATCTCTTTAACCGCCGAGAAACCATTACCCATAACAATGCACGGAGTCTTTCCTAAGTTTCCCTTTGGTTTGAAAAGCCAACCACGGATGATCTCACCGTCCGCATTAATCTCAATATCTTCACGAGTCCCGGTCTCTCTATTAACCATTTTCTCTTCAAACCCTCATACGGCAATACGAAATCTTTAATGGGTCATTAATACCCGAGTTACGGCCAAGTTTATCGACTTTGCTCATAAGCATACGCAGCTCGAAGCACGGTCGCGTCGTCAAAATGACGGCCGACAAGCTGCATACCTATTGGCAAACTGTCGTGCATGCCGCAGGGCACTGAGATGGCCGGGTGACCACTCGGATTAAACGAACCGGTGTTATGGATCATATTAGCGAAAACCTTAAGAAACCCATAGGTCGACAACGGCTCTGTCGGTATGGGTGGAGCTGTAAACGGCAGAGTTGGCATAAGCAAAAGATCGACGTCGTTGAATACCTCGTCATATGCTGCACGTAGCCCTCGCGCGAGATTCTGCGCCTTCGCATAATAATGCATGCCATACCGCTCATATGTATATTCTCCGAGCAATAAGACCAGTTTCAAACCCAGCGGTAGATCATTCGAACGAGCTTTTAAGCTCCGGTGCATAAAATTCACATGGTCTAAAGGGTAGTGCCCGCGCCAGCCGTGCCCACTACCATCTTGCTTATTGGTTTCAGTACCGCCTTGCAGCATTAACGGCCACAAAATGGCATTACCATCCAGATGCATAGGTACGGATACTTCGCTCAGCTGTGCACCCGCACCCTCGAGAACTGCCGCGGCCTTCCAGTTGGCATCATCGACTTCAGGCATCGATTCTTTGTGACCGAAACCCTCAGTTAGAACACCAATGCGTAATCCCTTGACACCTTCCTCTAGTCGAGCAGTATAGTCTTCCACCCTCACGTCGGATTGACGCGGATCGAGTCCATCAGGTCCGGCCACGGCTTGCAAAGTCAGCGCGCAGTCACGCACGTTCTTTGCTAGTGGGCCAGTGTAATCTATCGAGTGATCGAGTCCGGCCAAACCCGTATGCGGTACGAGGCCGAAACTCGGTTTATGGCCGACTACGCCACACCAAGCCGCTGGGATCCGAATGGATCCACCTTGGTCACCGCCCATCGTGATATCCGCATCACCGTTCGCTACCACCACCGCACTTCCGTTAGACGAGCCACCGGCACAGTGCTTACCGGTCGCCGGATTTATCGGCTGCGGACCCGGATAAATACTTAGACCTATAGCATCAAAGCAGTGCGAGCCATTAACGACCTTACCAATGATCTCGGCCCCCGCATCCAGCAGGCGAGTAACAATCGTCGCATCCTCCGATGGAACATAGCTCTCCATCAAACTCGAACTATTCATCAGGGGAACACCAGCGACCCGAACGTGATCCTTCAAACCTACTTTCTTTCCCGCAAGTAGTCCCCCTTCGGCACCAGGGATCGAACAACGCCACGCCCAACCATTATGTTTATTGTGTTCTGCCGAAGGTCGACTTCCAAAATCCCTGCGTGGATACTTAACAGGAATCGTAGGTGGGACAAGTTCGTCTAATCGTTGATACGCCGGTAGCGCTTCGCGAATGATCTCGGAAAAGCCTTCGACTTCCTCATCACTAACATCAAAATTGAAACGAGCGCCAGCAGCGCGAATATCTTTCGGTGAGGGCATACGAACAGGCATTATGTTGCTCCATATTTGTTGTTTAGCAAAATTTACACTGATTTTATATTAGGTTTGCCAACAGGCCTTCGCCACCCGGTAGAAATTCTGACCCATAATGCCGTCGATATCGACATCGGCATAACCACGGACCTTCAGACATTCGCGCAACTGCATCGCAGCTTCGGGCGGAGTGAACTTCGAACACTTATAAAAGTCTTCTCCGTAGCCATGCTCTAGCGGCCACCAGTATGCAGGGTCGCAATCTTCTGGCAATTCGTCGAGCTCAACGTCGTAGACGTAATCTAGGCCAACACCCACATGTCGAGTATCCACACGTTCACAGAGATAATCGATCACCTCAACCATAGCGTCCGCTTCCGCACGTTTTCCTGGAGTGAAATTACTTAGCCCAGTAACACCAATCACTCCATCCGTCGCGGCGCAGGCGGCAACCATCTCATCAGTAACATTTCGAAGGTTACTGTTTAGTGCACGGACATTGGAGTGGCTGAACACGGTTGGCTTTTCTGCAGCATCAAAAATAGCCAACGCCGAACGCTCGTTTAGGTGCGAACAATCGACTATCACCCCAACCTCTTCGCATGCCAACAAAACCTCAAGACCAAGTTTCGTCAGCGGCGCGTCGGGTTCGTAGCACCCGCCAGCCACCTCATTTCGCCGGTTGTATGCAAAATGCATCTGCCGAACCCCAAGGTCGCGGAACAACTTTACGTTTGCAGGATCGGCGGCTAACGGTACGGCACCTTCCAAATCAAAGCCGACGGCAAGTTGCCCGTTCGCAGCCGCACTACGCACGTCACTAAGAGTATCCGCAAATCGAATATTGGGTAAGTGCTCGATCTGCTCCCGAAAGGAAGCAATGACCTCTATGATCTGGGAGATTGGATTTGCGTCCATACCGACGTTTATTGAAACATAGTCAAAACCCGCATCGCGGTGCCGATGCAAGGCATCCACGCGGTAAGAC
>CAYFFH010000194.1:0-6197 GCA_964342175.1 uncultured Enterobacteriaceae bacterium
CCTCTATCGCCATGGCCTCGAGCCGACGCTTCATTGTGATATCCGATATCGTAGCGCGCAGCAGCACTTTGGCCGCCGATAGTCGCAGGCCAGCGTCGACGCTGGTGTTGACCGACGGATAAATTTGCTGGAGCTGCCATGCTTCAAGTCCTGCACCTGTGAGGCTAGTGAAAAAATCAATTAAAGCCACGTCATCCCCAACGCGCTCAAAGCATTTTAACCGCGCCCATAGTAGTCCTCGCTTGGCGGAGTTCCCTAATCTGCCTGCTTTCTCGGCAGCATCAATGGCCACGAGTACCTTTTTAGGATCTGTGTCGGTCAGTGCACGCATCTGAAACATAATCGCGACGTTTTCGGCGATGTTTTTCTGCTTTTTAGGTAATTTTTCGTAAGCAGCAAGTCCTTTTTTTGCCAACGCTACTGGAGGTTTCGCGTTTATACGCCGAACTGCATTAGTAAAGTCGCGTGCAACAATAAAAAACCGCGTCTGCTTCATCAGACCCTTTAGCTTACCCGGCTCCTTTACCGCTTCCAACATGGCATACGCTTTTTTCGAACTTGTTGTGGTTTGCGCCACGGTCAAGCGGGCACCATCTGCATCACCATCAGCCGGGTAGGCGCTGAGTAGTCGTTCTGCTGCCTTCCTGAGTGCCGCACGTGCACTTGCCGTGGTGTTCTTTTGCCGCGAAACGCGGGCTACGTATGCGAGCTTCGTCGCCGCTCGTTTTATTCGGGGATCGAGGTCCTTTTTGCGCAACAATCGTTCCGCTGTATCTGCGGCAACTTTGTGCGACTTGATGTTGTGCGATGCTAAAGCATAGCGGAAACGAATATGATCTAAGTTAAGATCTTTTCGCTTCTTTACTGCAGCAAAAAATCTTTCGTATTGATTCGCCGCAGTTCTATCAAATCCATACTCGAACGCGTGTTCGGCCTCCATTAAAGGGTTTAAGAAACCAATGTTGTGACCTTTTATCTCCTCGTGATACTCCACGATAAGCCCGATCAGCTGGTCATCGACATAGCCGGCATCGATAACACGACGTAGACGAGCAGATGCCTCAGCGCGGGCATCCGCGGCCTTTTTATTAGACTTGGTGCTATGAGCTTTGGATTGGACCGTTCGTGCATGTTCGAATAAGCCTAAAACTTCCGCTTGCAATAGTTTTGATTCCTGAGCATCAACCTCCACGCCGGGGGGAGGCCCAATTACGTTACCCGTTTTTGCACGCAATATTCGAAGCTGGAGCCCGACCATCTCAAAAAGTGGATGATCGGTATTACCCGCCAATGCCTCATCCAGGTTTTCAAAGATCTTAAGCGCTCTCTCATTTTTGTCCTCCGCCACCGCAATGTATCCAAGGCCAAGCCAGCCTCCATAGACAAGACTCGGACGAAACACCTGCACAGAGGTAGCCCGAAAACCTTTTTTTGCTTCCCAGAGCCACTTCTTCTTTTCAATCACATCCTCGACCTGCTTATACGTCTCAAGGTCGATCCAGGCGGCCCAATACGGAAACGCAGCTAAGGCAAAACTGAGATCATCCCATTCCATCGAGCGATAGAGCGTTTCGAGTGCGGCCTCATCTTCGCCGGCTACAACCTCAAGTGCTGTCAGTCGAGCGGTAGTGCGGTTTCCCAGTTCGCCTGTAATTTCTCGCATGGTTGTCAGTTGCTCGATCGTCGCTTTTCCATCGCGTACACCATCGATCGTCCGACCTAACTCTCGCCCAACCTCGGCATATCGACTCGTCGTAGCTTCACTATCTAAGGTGGATAATAGCCGTTGCGCGTTCGCGATCGCAGCGATTGGATCCGAAGCAGGGGTGGGTTTTACAGCAAGTGCGCTGAAGCTAACCAGTATCAACAGCATCGAAAGTAATACGAGCCTAATTATTCGGGCAAGATGCACTAGATAACCTCCAGCAGCGCGCGCATTTCGTTCGCAAACTGCTCTCCCATAATCAAGGTGATCAGACGTTTAGTGACCTTGACATCGCCATGTAGCGTCCCGGCATCGCCCTTGCCAGCTTCCGTCATTTCTAGAAACTCTCGCATTGGTTTTCCGCGATATATCGCCCGGTTAACCGGGCGCCCTTCCCGGATTTCAATTAGCCCAGGATTCGCACTCGGGCTAACATCTAAGGTCGATAAGGTACCGCCATTAGCAGTAAACCTGTGAATCCGCCCAAGCAGTTCATCAAAGCTCTCTTCACGCGGTGGCGCATCACCGACAAGAATAATGATCCTCCGCGCACCGACACGCCACCCACTATCATCAATGCCGGCAGCAATCCCGGCATTAACCTCCTCCCAGATGTCACCGCCGCCCGCCGCTTGGAGTGGATCCAAAAAACGGTGGAGCTTCGCTGTGCTAAAGGTTAACGGCTCAGACCGAACTAGAAACTCAGGGTCGTTATGGTCGCGAAATGCAACAAATCCGAATCTTGCCGCAGGCACCAAGGTCCGCACAGTACTGACGATATCGTAAATTCGATCCTTAATTTCGTCGATTGCCCAACCCATTGAACCCGTCGCATCGACAACAAAAACGACATCCAAGCCATTAGTTCGCAAGTCGGAAATGAAACTTGCAAAACGATTGTTGGAATTCCCGAGCGCATTGCCAATCCCGCCACCGAAACCTGCAGTGCCGAAACCCTCACCTAGCGGCAACGAGGAAAGCGGGTTGGGTAAATCAAAGCCGGTCGTGCCACCGGAATCCGCACGCAGCGCGAGTGGTGCATCCGGTGCTGGCGCAGTAACCGCCTCCGGTGCAATCAGCTTGTCCGGCGGTTCAATCTCGAATTCTTCTTCAAAAAGTAACGGATCTTCCGGCTTCGGTCGCTCGAGAGGTTCGGGTGGTGGTTCCGCTACCGCGATATTGATTTCAACCTCCTCAGGTGGCTCGAGAGGGTTGCCAATATCCTGACCTATCTGCCATGAAATTATTGTGTGCACGATCAGGGAAATCCCAAACAACACCGACCAAATCAGCATCGGCCTCATTGTTCAGATCTCGGAAATGATCTGACAATCCACAAAAAGTTGAAAAGGAACACTGTTAGCTACCTTTTTTTCAACGTAATTAGATTTGCCCGCTCGATCCCGATCTTCGACAAGGCCCCCACTGTTTGGGCGACCAACACAACATCCGTTTGGGCGTCAGCAGATATTTGCACCACCTGATCTCTAAAAACACCAGCCAGGTTATTTTCAATTTGCTCAATATTGATTGTTTGTCCCCGATAGCGAACTTTTCCATCCACTGTGATCGCAATCTCCAATACATCCGGCCTAGGAGAGACCGACGCAATCGAGTCTGGCGGAGTAACCTCCAAATCAATGTGTAAATTCCCTGCAACCATAAAGTACAAGAGCAAAAGGAATACAATATTGATCATCGGAACCACATTTTCTGGCCGCCGTTCGCGCGAATCGCTGGAGCGTTTGGATCCGATTACACCAAAGTCACGCGTTTTTGGGGTCAACATAGTGCTCTCTCGATTTTACTTATCAAACTGCTGGGCCTCGGTGATCGCGATATTCACGAGTCCATATTCATGCAAAATATCGATAATAGATACCGCACGTTGAAGTGGTACGCCCGGATCAGCCGCTACGACGACCGGCGATTCAGGAGATGGCTCGAGGTCTTGCAGTACATCTTTTACCTTTTCCAAGGGATGCCGTTCTTTATTGACCCAAACGCTCTCGTCGGCGTGCAACTCAATCACAACTGGCATTGCTTTTGCGCCTGGATCACGCTGGCCACCGCCTTGCTGCGCAAGTTCCATAACGTACGGTCTAAGAAAATCGCTCTCTAGCATAAAGAAAATCAACAGGATGAATACGACATCTATGAGTGGGGTCAGTGACAAGCGCGTCGAACGGCGGCGGCGGTCCAGCGTAATCATCGTCGAATCCGATTAGGACTGGCTTTTTGAGCCGACATTAATTGTCATGACCCGAGTCAATAAATCGGACACCATTGCCGTCGCATTATCTAATCGGGTCTCGAGCCACGCATGGACGACCGTGAATGGAATAGCGATGGATAAGCCAACGGCAGTCGTTAACAAGGCCTCCCATATTCCACCCGCCAAAGCAGTAGAATCTTTGTCCATCCCCGCACTAGATTCGAGTCCTCGAAACGCATCAATCATGCCCAGTACGGTGCCGAGTAGTCCCAATACCGGTGCCAGATAGTAGATCAACTCCAACGGCCGCATATATTTTCCATACGGATACAAAAAATTTGTCGCACGGCGCGCCAATTCTTCACGTAATTCCTCGGTGTCCGGACTGTCGCGATTTTCTAGACCGAATCGCAGTATCGGACTCAAACCAATCTGTGATCTATCGAGCTTGTCCATACATGTCTGGGGCCCATCTGACCACTGATCAAGGGCCTCGTGCAGCATCGAGAAGCGGCCAGGGTTTAGCTTTGAAAGCTGGAAAAACTTGTATAGCGCGACAGCAAAACCGAACACAGAAATGATCAAGAGCACGGCGACTACCGGCCCCCCCAGTTCAAGGAAAGCTAGGGCCGAAGTCCAAATGTCGCCCTGGAGTTGATTTGTTGTTGGTTCTTCCATCAGGTGGGCCTCTTATCGATATCCGAGTTATATGACAGCGCGCTAGGTTAACACGAACTTCACGTCCAGCAATCTCTAACGCAACACAAAGTGATAGCACCAAAAGGCATAGTCGAAATCGGCAGGTAACGCAACCGAAGCCTCTAAAACTACTCTTATCGACATCTCTTATATCTCGGCGCATCCGCCTGACGGGCTGGAGATTTCGAAGTATTTAAAGGTGCTGACCCGGAAATGTTTACGTTTTCGAAGACATTTGAGATCACTCCTGCCAACATAATCCTATATCGCGGGGCATAGGCCCGACAGGTTGTGAGGGATTTAAATGTATTTGAAGGTGCTGATAGATACTATATGTATGTTTTCGAAAAAATTACTTGTAGCACCGATGTGCAAGCATCTGCTCCCACCAAAGACCCATACTTCACCCACTACATTCCAGCCTAGGGTAGATTTAGAGTAACGGTTTTGACAATACCCGGGTTCCAAATAAAAAAAATTGTACATAAGTTGTACATTTTAGGGCGCCCAAAGGCACCCTAAACAAACACGCCGAATAATGTCACCCGTTAGCAATTTACATACTTCGAGCCGAATGGTCGCGCGGTCTAGATACCGCCGGCCACTCAAGTCTCAAACTCAAACATCAAGACGATATGTATCGCCATCACGCACAAGCTTCCCCGCTGTTGGCCCTGCAAAGTGTGTCCCTATAATTAACGTCGGCGAATCTGCGTACTCCCCAAACACCCGATGGCGCGTCGCAACTGCGGCATCATTATCGACATCGAATGGGCTGACCAAGTTAGGATCGTTAAACTGAATTGGATGATGGATGAAGTCACCGGTAATTAGCGCCGTTTCCCCGGCTGATTCAATCTGCACCGAAACATGCCCCGGTGTGTGGCCGGGGGTCGGGACAAGACTCACACCCTCACATACCTCGGCTGCACCTTCGACAGGTTTAGCCAGACCTGCGTCTAGCACCGGCTGTAGTGAATCGTCGAATACCTTCCGCTGCAGCTGCATAAAATCGTCTTGGGCATTGGCATCAATCGAACTCCAAAATTCAAGATCTTGCTTGCTCATTAGATAGGCTGCATTAGGAAACGTCGGAACCCACGCACCATCGACCAACTTCGTATTCCAACCGACATGGTCGAGATGAAGGTGAGTACACAGCACATAATCTACGCCGTCAGGATGGTAGCCCGCTGCTACCATATCCTCCATGTACGAGGTTGATAGCATGTGCATCACCTCAAAAGGATCACGGTCGCGGTCGTTACCAATGCACGTGTCCACAATCAAGGTCGCCCCGGGTGTTTCAACTATCAATGAATGAACACTGAGACTGAGCACGCCTTCAGGGGTTACAAAATGCGGGAATAGCCATTTTACTTTCTTCACTACGTCCGGCGTTGCTGCCGGAATCACATCCGGAAATTCTGGATAAACGATCTCTTCAAGTTTCGTTATCGTCGTGTCGCCTACCTTCCATTTCATGAGGTACCCCCTCCCCGTTAAGAATTGAAATTTATGACGTCTAGAAGTTGGATATTGTCAACTATACTGCAGATTATTACGAGTGGCGGCATA
>CAYFFH010000195.1:0-6065 GCA_964342175.1 uncultured Enterobacteriaceae bacterium
GTAGCTATCTTTGAATTAGAATCTTAAGTGGTAGCGCAATCGTAGGGGAACCGAGATCATTAGAAATGTATAAAGTATTTGTCGCTGATAAATTGGCGCCTGAAGGTGTCGATGCGCTAAAGGAGTACGCTGAACTTGAAGTAGATTTCTCGCCAGGACTCGGATTGGACGAAGCAATGCAGCACGCGCGGTATGCGGACGCGATCATCGTACGCAGTGCGACTAAGATCCGGGGTGCCTTACTTGAAGCGTGCGAGAAACTTAGAGTTATTGGTCGAGCCGGTATCGGCGTCGATAATATCGATATCCCAAGTGCAACAGAACGTGGCATTGTGGTGTTGAACACGCCGGATGCAAACGCCACAACTACTGCCGAGCTGGCCATCGCGCATATGTTCTCTTTGAGTCGTCATGTGCCGGGTGCGGATCGGTCCGTTCGTGCCGGTGAGTGGACGCCAGCAGAGTTTCTAGGTTCAGAATTAACTGGGAAAATCGTCGGGGTAATCGGCTTCGGCACAATTGGGAGACTCTTCGCTGAACGTTGCCATGGACTTAAAATGAAAGTTGTTGGTTATGATCCCTTTGTCACTGAAAGTACGTTCGGTGAATACGGAGTCGAAGTTTGTGAACTAGACGTTCTCCTTAAAAAAGCAGATTACGTAAGTTTACATTGTCCGGTGACCGATGAAACTCATAACCTTCTAGATGCAGAGCGGTTAGCGCTGATGAAATCTGATGCAAGACTGATTAACTGTGCACGTGGCGGTCTGGTCGATGAAACTGCGTTAGCGGAAGCAATTGCCGCTGGTCGTCTCGGTGGTGCGGCTTTGGATGTGTTTGAAAGCGAGCCGCCCGGTGAGTCCCCGTTGTTCGAACTACCTAAGATATATTTTACCCCACACCTCGGGGCGTCTACGTTAGAGGCGCAATCGGCGGTCGGTGTGCAGATTGCACATCAGATTGCCGCCTACTTAATGCAGGGAGCGGTTACGAACGCGATTAATATTCCCAGTATCGCGCCAGAAAAATTAGTTCAATTTGAGCCCTACTTACAATTAGCTCGTAAGCTTGGGAAATTACTGGGCCTCATGTGTGATGGCGCACTCAGCGAATTATCCATTGGGCTCTACGGTCGGGCGGCTGAATTAGAAACTCGCCCAATCACAAGTGCAGCATTAGTTGGCTTATTACAAGATCATTTATCGGTGTCAATAAACCAGGTCAACGCAAACTATATAGCGCGCCGACAAGGTATCAACGTGACTGAGCTTAGTTCGGCAGACTCTCGGGACTATTTGACGATGTTACGGATTTCTGGAGTAACGGCCGCAGGCACATTGTGTCTTGAAGGTACGCTGTTTGATGAGAGGTATCCCCGACTTGTACGGGTGAATGACTACATTATTGAATCCGAACTCACTGGCCGTATCGTAATGACGCGGCATGATGATCGTCCCGGAGTAATCGGTGCGATCGGTGCACTTTTGGGACGAGAGGGGATCAATATATCAAGTATGCAAGTTGGAATTGCGGGTGACGATAGCAGTGAGGCAATTGCAGTATTCCGGGTCTCTAGTGAATTGTCGATTGCTACCTTACAGGAGTTGAGTTCGATTGATGCTATCGATAAAGCGTTACAAATTAAATTTTAGATCCGTATTATCTTAAACGTTTATCTCGGGATGTCGAAAAACGTAGCATGTCGTCGCGCGCGGAGATTCGCTTTGGTTATATTGCTATGATGGCGGTGTATAGAATACCAAAAAATGGGAATGGAACGTTCTGATATAGATCTGAGTCTCTATTTTGGCGTGAGACAGAGAGAATGCTATGTCTCCGGCGTTGGGGTTGCCCAAAAGAGGGGCGACTGCAAAAAAGTGACGAACTTAATATTCAAAACCTAAATACACCATAATTATTTTCTGATAGCGGTGCATTCAAAGATGCGCTGATGGCGATCCCTAAAGCGTTGCGGGTATCGGTTGGATCTATGATCCCGTCGTCCCATATTTCAGAAGTAGAATATTCAGCTGTTACTTGTTCTTTATATGCTTCTAGAGTCTCTGACTGGACGCTATCGATAGTGTCTTGATTAATCGGTTGCTGATTTCGTTGTAGCTGGCGTAGTTTCACTTCGGCGAGCGTTTGGGCAGCGTGTTCTCCACTCATCACACCAATTTGATGATTAGGCCAGGTAAACAAGAACCTAGCATCGTAGGCGCGACCACACATGCCGTAGTTGCCGGCACCAAATGAACCGTGGCACATCACAGTAAATTTGGGCACGTGGCTACACGCCTGCGCCATTATCATTTTCGCCCCGTCCTTGGTAATTCCCCGTGCTTCATACTCGCGTCCGACCATATACCCTGTTATGTTCTGGAGGAATACAAGTGGTGTATTGTTCTGGTTACACAGTTCAATAAAGTGCGCTCCTTTTAGTGCGCTGTCGTTGAATAACACACCATTATTCGCGACGATGCCGATCTTATAACCCCACAGGCCAGCAAATCCACAAACAAGGGTGGTGCCGAATGATGGTTTGTACTCGTGAAAGCGACTTCCATCAACTATGCGGGCGATAATTTCCCGCATGTCGAATTGCTTTTTGATATTTGACGGAATAATGCCGTAGATTTCATCTGCATCGTATGCCGGCGGATCAGAAAAACTTTGGCGATTCACCCACTTATTTGGTGGTTCCCATTGCGCTACGATGTCCCGCCCGATGGCGATCGCATCATCCTCTGAAGCTGCTGGATAGTCGCAGGTTCCACTAATTTGCGTATGCAAATCTGCGCCGCCAAGATCGTCAACAGACACGTCCTCTCCGGTGGCTGCTTTAACCAGAGGTGGTCCTGCGAGAAAAACCGCACCTGTCCCCCGTACGATGACCGCGTAGTCGCTTAGAGCCGGGATGTACGCGCCGCCGGCGGTACAATGACCGAATACGAGTGATAATTGTTTGATTCCGCGTTGGCTGAGTATCGACTGGTTTCGAAATATTCGTCCTGCCATATATTTGTCTGGGAATAGCTCGGATTGCAGTGGTAGAAATCCGCCAGCGCTGTCGCACAAATGCACGACCGGGAGATGATTTTCGATTGCAATATCAAGGCAGCGTACGATTTTTTTTACTGTCAAGGGGTACCAGGCCCCGCCTTTGATGGACGGGTCGTCCGCATGCAGCATAACCTCGTGCCCGCTAACTATACCGATGCCTGTGATACAACTCGCACTAGGAGAATCACCAGCATAGGCCATGTTTGCAGCCAAAGATGATAGTTCGAGAAATGGTGTGGCTGGATCGAGGAGTTTTTCGATTCGGTCGCGTGGCATCATTTTTCCCTGATTTGCAAGTCGTCGGACGTCCCGGTCTGGCCGCTGAAACCTGGCGTATTCCTGCTTTTTGCGAAACGTTTCTACAAGATTCCGGTTATATATATAGTTTCCGCGAAACTCTGCGCTGTTGGTATTGAGGTTTGATTGAAATCGAGACATTGATCTTATTTCTCTTGATTGCGATCAGACACCGCCGCAAGCGAAACTAGAACCGTACCTTTATCGAAAGTAGCATTGGTTTTGTAGTGAATCCGTTCGATAGTTCCATTGCGAGGCGCAGATATAATGACTTGCATCTTCATGGATTCTATAGTCATGAGAGCATCTCCTGTTGCTACGTATGCACCCTCAGAGGTGTGTATTTCTACCACCGTTCCTGGCATGTCACTGCGAATCTCATCACTACTTTGATTGCTTGAGATTAATTTCTCTAGGGAATTGTTTACTTCTACAGAATACACGCGGCCTTCAATATGTACCCAAATAGTATTGCCGTCGATTGCGCACCAGACTTCGTAGGGCTTGCCATCGATTGTAATGGAGCTAAGGCCTTTAGGCTGTATCTGGATACCGGTGACGATCGCACTACGCTTATCGATTGCACAGATGAGGCTTGGACGGCGTTCAAGGATCTCAATTTTGTATGATTTCCCCATGGTCGAAAGGTCGATCGACATATTGATATGACTCGGTTTTTCCTCAGTTCACTCACATAAAATCTAGTTTCGCCAACGTCCAATAGCAGCATGCAGATCTGGTACGTCAAGCACACTTTGATGGAAAGAAGCATCTGTGAGTGCTGCAGTTAATAATACTGCATCGATATCCGGGCCCTCTAGCGCATTGGCTTTGAGTTCGGTGGCCGATTCCGTAACAAAGCCGGTATCAAAATTCCCCGATCGAAATTTCGAGTGGCGTAGGATCCGAGTTAGATAGTCGATATTCGCAGTGACTCCTAGCAAGATATAATTATGCAACGCGTTTATGCACGACTCGATAGTTTGTAACCGATCTGGTCCATGGACGATGAGTTTGGCTAGCATAGAGTCGAATGCTGCGCTAATCTCTTGACCTTCGTTAACACCGTTGTCCACTCGGACACCAGTACCTGTAGGAAGACGTAGTAGGCGTACAACACCCGTTGCAGGTAGGAAGTCATTATTAGGTTCCTCGGCACAAATTCGACACTCGATAGCGTGTCCGTTTTGAGTGATAGCCGTTTGATCAAAGCGCAGCTTCGAGTAATTGGCGATATATATTTGCTCTTCGACGAGGTCAATGCCGGTTACCTGTTCGGTTACTGGATGTTCAACTTGGAGGCGGGTATTCATTTCAAGGAAATAAAATGAATTATTCGGCGCAAGTATAAATTCTACCGTGCCAGCACCACGATACTTTGCGGCTGTGCTTAAGGTCACCGCAGCCTCGCACATTTTATCCCGGACTGATTGGTCAAGGTTTGGCGCGGGGGACTCCTCAACAATCTTCTGAAAGCGACGTTGGATGGAACATTCACGTTCGAAAAGATGTACTACGTCTCCATTGCCGTCGCCCAAGATCTGCACTTCAATATGCCGCGGTCGGTTAATTAGCTTTTCGACATACACCCGTCTATCGAGAAAGTATCTCTCGGCTTCCGACTGTGCAGTGGTGAGTTGGCCACGCAATTGCTCTCGGCTCTGAACAATTTTCATCCCCTTGCCCCCACCGCCAGCCGCGGCTTTAATGAGGACTGGGTAGCCGATTACATCGACTTCGTCCATTAAGATCGTAATATCATCATTAATCGCCCGCTGCGGTACTGGGATCCCGGCTGCGGCAGCGAAGTCAGTGGCGCGTATCTTATCGCCCATAACCTCAATTACGTCGGGTGATGGACCAATAAAAATTAACCCTTGGTCGGTAACCATGCGTGCGAAGTCTGCATTCTCAGCAAGGAAGCCATAACCAGGATGGAGTGCCGTTGCACTCGATCTTTTCGCAGCTCTCACTATCTGCGTCTTATCTAAATAAGCTGCGGTTGGGGTCTGTGCTTCGAGTTCCAAGGCTACATCTGCGAGTTGCACATGCGGCGATCGGCGATCTGAGAAGTGATAGACGGCGATGCTTCTGATACCCATACGCCGCAAGGTAGCGATTATACGGCAGGCTATCTCGCCCCGATTGGCAATAAGTACGGATTCAATCATGAAATTGGAAGAATGATTACGTGGGCGGTAGCATAAACTACTCGGCATGCAAGGACGATGAGGATCTTTATTTTGAGGCCCTAAATTTTATTCACGTAGGTTAGAAAGGATTATAACCTGAAAAGTTAGTTTAATATTCAATGGTTAACGATCACGACGGGCGAAATTATATCTTAGCCAAGTTGAAGAGAGCACTGACTCTCCCAACGATGGTTATCGCAATAGTGATCTCTGTCTTTGTCTATGTCCATCTCCGTTCTCATATTTTTTATCACGGCGTTGAAATTGGGATGGATCGTGGGGCTTTGATAGATCATCTCGGCCCGCCTCGACGGGCAGAGCAGCGGTTGATATTTTGTGCGCCTTATTTCCCATGGACTGGAGATTGCGTTGAACCGCGGCAGGGTGGAGAATTTTTGTTCTTCAAATTTGGTATCGATCGTTGGATTGTAGCAGGCTTAGATTCAGCCGGGGTGGTGTGGTTCAAGACCCTTGGTGACATATAAGTGCGGCAATACAGGCCGAGATGAAGCA
>CAYFFH010000196.1:0-6042 GCA_964342175.1 uncultured Enterobacteriaceae bacterium
CGCGCGAGACTCCGACTCCATGTAGTGTGTAGGTCACTTACAGCTCTCCGAATCCATCACGAACTAGCTCCACTAGGTCCCTCAACACCACTTCTTCATCGGGACCGTGAACCGTAATCTCGATCACAGTTCCTTGGGTTGCCGCTAACATCATCACACCAATAATGCTTTTTCCGTCGATCTTCTTTTCGCCACGTGAAACTTCTATACCACACGGAGAACTCACAGCCACCTCAACAAATTTTGCTGCAGCCCTGGCGTGTAGCCCGAGGCGATTCACAATTTGAACTTTACAAGTACCCACAATGTATATGCTAGTCTAGGATCCATGCCGTGAGAAACACAAAGACAATCAGTATCTCAACGAACCTGTAATTTAAAGATTGAAAATCTGCAAGTTCCCTTAGGATAAGATCCTATCGGGCGCTCCATTGTGTAAAATACTCACAAGATGCATCTTTCCTCAACTATCTCGATGAACAAGCAGAATTCGATGCTCTGATTCAAAATGCCCGGCAACGAGTTCCGCGACGAACACTGATCGATGCCGTCCACCTGTACAACCCATTGCTATAGTCAGGTAACTACGATTTTGTTTTTCGAATGCGGGGATCCACTGTTCTAAAAAGTTAACAATATCGAAAATCATCTTATTGACCGCAGGTTCACGATGCAGAAAATCCTGGACCGCCTGATCGCGACCAGTAAGTTCTCTCAGGGTCGGGTCCCAGTATGGGTTTGGCAGGCACCGAAGATCGAACACGAAATCTGAGTCCGATGGAACACCACCCTTATAACCGAACGAGCTCACCTGAAGCGACAAGTCATCTTTAGTTCGCCGAGCAACGCGCTCCGCTACGATAGCTCTGAATTCATGGACATGCGTGCGTGTAGTATCGACCCGCAAATCTGCGCGGTCAGATAATTCCGCCATTACTATCCGCTCTTGAGCAATTGCTTGCCCCAACGACTGATCGCCCGATGAAAGCGGGTGCCGGCGTCGGGTTTCGCTAAATCGGTTGATCAAAGCTTGGTCATCAGCCTCTATATAGGTGAGTTCAAGTTCGAAATCCATGTCTGCCAACGCGTCGAGGGTCTGGGGGAACTGTGACAGATCCGCTGGCGGGTTACGCGCATCAATTCCTACGGCTAATTGTCGATAATTTGGTAAATTTCCTCTATCGATAAATTCTGCAAATTCCCACAGCAGAGCCGCGGGTAAATTATCAATACAATAAAATCCCGCATCCTCCAACGCATTTAGAGCAACCGATTTCCCCGCACCCGACAATCCTGTAACGATTACAAAACGTCTTGTGCTCATTTCTCAACTAGGCAGTGACTAAGAGTGAATGAACGGTCTGAGTAGTTGTCAGCATCCGCAACCTGCCGACCAATATCTCGTTACTGAAGGTTTTTGCGAGACTCGCCAACATTGTTAAATGTGTATCGGTCGCCTCTTGCGGCACAAATAGGGCAAAAAACAAATCTACCGGTTGCCCGTCAATAGCATCGAAATCTAGGGCTGATTCGGTCCTAAGGAAAGCACCTATGGCGGTAGATAAGTGTTTGATACGCCCGTGCGGGATAGCGATTCCATTCCCAAGACCTGTACTTCCCAGTCGCTCTCGCGAAACCAAACCATCAAACGCTTGCACGGGTGTCAGATCGGGTAGGCCGAGGGTAACGAGGCGTGCCAATTCTTCCAAAACAGCTTTCTTGCTAGTGGCATCAACTCCGATTGCGACGCGTTCGACGGATAGGATATCGCGTATCTGCATTATTTTGCGACAATCGTAACTCGTTTTTCTACTGCTATTTTATACCACCTTTACGTCGATGATAATCTGTAAATTTTTCTTTATGCTTGCAAACCTGACGATCAAGTTTATCTACCATCGCATCAATCGCAGCATACATATAACTATGTTCGCTTTCTGCATGGATCTTACTACCGCTGAGTTGTAAGGTGGTCTCAGCTTTATGCCTTTGTTTCGCAACATCCAAAACGACATGGACATCGATGACTTGATCGAAATGGCGCTCTACCCGCCCCATCTTGTTGTTTATATATCCCTTCAACGATTGAGAAATTTCAACATTATGTCCCGTTATACTAACCTGCATCGCAACCTCCACTGTGAATTTGGCGGCAAAACACTACTTCTGACACCGCGTATGGATAGGAATGATCGGCCGGAGTAGATCGAGCTCTGGATTGTTTAAATCTACTTTTTTTACACATTGAGCTGGAATCGAAAACTATTTTTTATCAAAGTTGTCTACGTGCACTTGAAGGAGGGATCTGCATTGCTTCCCTATACTTTGCCACCGTTCGACGAGCAACATTTACCCCTTGGTCAGATAACAGGGTGGCAATTTTGCTATCACTAAGGGGTTTTTCACTATTTTCTGCAGAGATTAATTTTCTCATAACCGCGCGAATCGCAGTCGACGAAGCATCGCTACCATAGGTAGTGGCGACGTGACTAGAGAAAAAATACTTAAGCTCGTATATACCCCGTTCAGTATGCATATATTTTCGGGTGGTGATCCGAGAAACGGTCGATTCATGCATTCCCACTGCTTGGGAAATATCTTGTAGCACCAGCGGTCTCATCGCTTCGTCACCATCCCTAAGAAATTCCTGTTGGCGCTCTACGATCGCTGTCGCGACCCTAAGCAAAGTTTTACTCCGGGACTGAATGCTCTTTATAAACCATTTAGCCTCCTGTAAATGCGACTTCAAAGTGTTGTTGTCAGCACTGTTATCCGCACGTTTAATCATACTTGCATAATATCGATTTACCCGTATCTGTGGCAGCGCCTCAGAATTTAGCTCCACTTTCCAGTAGTCTTTTTCCTTACGCACATAAACGTCTGGCACGACATATTCCGGGGGTTCTTCGTTAAAGACTGCACCGGGCCTTGGATTCAGTGATTGAATTAAATCCAACACAAGCCGCAACTCATCTTGTGATAGCTTGAGACTACGCATGACCAGTCCGTAATCGCGTGAAGCCAAAACATCTAAGTGTTGTGTGCAAACCTGTTTGGCCTCTTTTAGCCACGGGACCGTCAGGTCAAGCTGTTCAAGTTGCAAAAGTAAACATTCACGCAGATCTCTTGCGGCAATACCAGCAGGATCTAAACCTTGTACCTGCTTTAAAACTGCCGCTACCTCATCCACTTCGATTTGAATTTCATCGTACCCATTAACAGTTTCGCACACGACCGTAAGATCAGACTCTAAATACCCATTCTCGTTGAGCATATCTATGATCGCAAACGCAATCGCTCGATCGATGTCGGTCAACGACAGCAAATTCAACTGCCAAAGTAAATGTCCACGTAAGGTTTCATCTGTAGTGCGAAGAACCTCAAACTCCGACTGATCATTGCTCCGAGCAACCATCCCACCAGCCGATATCGCGCCATCGTAGATTTCTTCCCAGCAGTTAGAGGTAGAAGTTTCTTCAGTCACAACACTAACAAGATCGGTATCGGCTTCGTCATCGAAAATTTGATTGTCTTCTACTTCGACCGTGGAATCGTAAGCGTCATTCAAGCTGGTGCGCTCATCTAGTTCGAGCATCATATTCGAGTCAAGAGCGTCCTGAACTGCGACACTCAATTCAACCGATGACAACTGCAATAGTCGTATGGCTTGTTGCAGCTGAGGGGTCATCGTTTGGGACTGACCTAACTTTAATTGGGTCGACTGCTTCATATATTCGTAAACGCAAGACCACCTTGCCAAAATTCTCAACCTCAAAATAGTCAAGATATAGTTTAGTCTGGACTCGTTCGCAAACACTCCGCCATAACGACATTGCTTTGATCCCAGCACAGATAATCAACGAAAGGAACGACCAATGCCTGAGAAGTTTAGTCAAATAACTTATAGATTATGGTTCAGAGCGTAAAATCGTCCCCCAAATAAACCTCTCGCACGTGTTCATCTAATAAGATCTGATCAGAAGTCCCTTCCGCAATTATTTTACCCTCATTGACAATGTAAGCCCGGTCACAAATGCCTAACGTTTCCCGAACGTTATGGTCAGTAATCAAGACGCCGATCCCTAATTGACTGAGATGCTGAATAATTCGCTGAATGTCTCCAACGGAAATCGGATCAACCCCCGCAAATGGCTCGTCTAAAAGTACGAATTCGGGCTGGCTAGCGAGAGCGCGAGCTATTTCCACACGACGTCGTTCTCCACCAGACAAAGACATGCCGAGATTGTTTTTGATGTGCTCGATATTAAATTCTCTTAGTAGAGCATCGAGTCTCCTGGTTCGTTGTTCGAAGGTAAGTTTTGGAACGATTTCAAGTACCGCGGCGATATTTTGTTCAACCGTAAGTTTGCGAAACACCGAAGCCTCTTGCGGCAAATATCCGAGGCCATGACGCGCACGAAGGTCCATAGGAAGGCGCGTTAAATCTTCGTTGTTAAGATATATTGACCCGCCCTCACTGGCAACAAGTCCGACTATCATATAAAAACTTGTGGTTTTCCCTGCACCGTTCGGACCAAGCAGACCAATGACCTCCCCACCTTCAACGGTCAGACTAACATCCTGGACCACTCGTCGTGATTTATAGGTCTTAGATAAGTGTCTAACAGTCAGGACACTCAAATCTTTTCTCCTGAGTAAATATCAGAACTACAGTGCCCCACAGTCAGAGTCAATCCCCTTGGGACCACACGACGTTTCAAGCTTTTTTCTCTTTGGGGGAATGATAATGCGCACGCGTTTCCGCGCCGATACGTCGCTGGGAGTATCCGCAATTTTCCGCGATCCGCGGGCGGTAATAATACTTTTACCAGTGTCGTAGTTGATTCTGTCACCTTCAAACAGACGCTTCCCTTGGGTTAAACGTGCTTTTTGAATTAGATGTAGCAAATTCTTTTGTGCGTGATATTCGATTAACAAACCTTCACCCTCGACGTCTTCTCCATTGTCAGGAGTTTGTTTGAAATAGGCCGGTCGTCCTTCGATATAAACCTCCTCGAGGTCCCGTTCTTCGGAGAAATTAACCTTTAGTTTGTCACCAGTCATCTTAATTGAACCTTGGATAACCACCACGTTACCAACGTAGATAGTTTTCCCTTCTTGATCGTCCAGTTCAGCGAAATCGGCTTGGATCTCTATGGGTTGGTCTGAATCGGTCGCCAAAGCGCTAGCCTCTGAGGCCAACAATACACCCATAAACAGAAGACTAAATCTGCGGATTGACTTCATGGCGGCTTCTCACCTGTTTCAATAGCTCTAACCTATCATGCGCGAAATTTGCACGCATACCGATCGTCCTAGAGATCGTTGCCTTACTCGTAATCGTGGCTGGATCGTCTGTTTCAGCATATTGTTCCTGCGGCAAGACGCGTAATTCTGAAGTTATTACTTCGAATTCTCGGTTCCCAGTTTCATCTAACCGCCAGATCTCAACCTCACCGTGTAGCAAAACGACCTCGCTACCGGAACTGACCCACCCCCTCTCAGCAATTACATACCAAGGATCGGATCTACCATTGTAGATTTCCATTCTAGGCCGATCCAATTCTGTCGTATCATCGTCTGGGAAATGTGTTACTAGATCCGCATATAAAACATTCTTTAGCGCTCCATTCTCATCTAGCGTATTGCGCACCATATCTTCTATATAGTAGTCAGGTTCGTGCACCTGATTTGGCACAACGTGCCCTTGAGTTTCATCGAGCTGTCGCCATAGCCAAAACGTCAGAGCTCCAAATGTCACGAATCCCAGTGCGCTACCCCATGATGTTGTCATTGTCCTTGGGATCCGAAATTCTTGATCGCCGTACTGAGGTTTCCTTGTGCCGCAAGGATCATTTCGCAAACCTCCCTCACTGCTCCTGCTCCACCCTTTGCCTTGGTCTTCCAAGCCGCGTGTTTGATTAGCTCTGAGTGGGCGTCTGCGACCGCCACAGATAACCCGACCCTCATCATCACAGGCAAATCCGGCAAGTCATCTCCAACGTAGCATACAGTACTTGCGTCAACGTTAAGGTCGTCTAA
>CAYFFH010000197.1:0-5983 GCA_964342175.1 uncultured Enterobacteriaceae bacterium
AAGGCCGATCATTGGCTGCAACTCAAAGTCGGGACCGACGTCGCCTTGGGGCTTGGTTTCTTGCACACTATCATTAATCAAAATCTCCACGACACAGCGATTGCGCGTGATAGTCTTGGCTTTGATGAACTAGTAGAACGGATTCAGGATTATCCGCTTAAAAAGGTTAGTGAGATTTGTGCTTTACCGAGTTCGTCAATCGCCGAAGTTGCCCGTCTTGTCGCAAGCAATGGGCCGGCCATTTTCTCTGCAGGGAATGGGCTGTGTCAAAGTGGGAATATGGCCGTCCAAAACGGCCGCACCGTTGCCTGTCTAGTCGCATTAACGGGGAACCTTAATCGCGAAGGAGGGCATACAATCGCGGGTCCACCGCGGGACGTGATTAACAATGGTGCGGCAATGGCAGTCGATAAGTTGACAGCCAAACAGAGGGCGAAGCGTCTCGGTGCCGATGACTATCCATTTATTGGCGCTGGATACGATGCAGTCGATGCAGCAATGAGTCGTCGCTGGTATGGGCAGAAGCATTTATTGAGCTGGATCGCTACGGCACATGAACCCGCACTGTGGCGGGCGATCGAATCAGGCGAACCGTATTCGGTCAAGGCACTAATTCTGCAATATCACAATCCAGTCGGTGGCAGCGCGAACGCCAATCGGGTTGCTCGTGCGCTCGCGAATAAACGGCTTGAGTTATTGGTGGCGCATGACCTATTTATCAATGCGAGTTCGCGTCTTGCCGACTACGTTTTACCCGCCTCCCATTGGTTAGAACGTCCATTCTTTTCCTATGGGTACGGTTATATGGCGTTCGTCGGTGATTATCTCGAGACGCAGCATGAACCATTAGTGCCCGAATTCGAGCACCGTAGTGATTATGATCTATGGCGTGATTTGGGAAGACGCTTGGGCCAAGCCGAGCATTGGCCAGATACAGCCACTGACTTTTGGCAATCTTTGATTACGCCAGCCGGCCTTGATTTTTCAGAGATCGCGAGCCGCAATGGGCCAGTCTTCGGCGCCGAGGTGCAAAACCCGGAGCGCGAACTCTATGACGCGCCGGTTGACTACGGTACTCCGTCCGGCAAGATTGAATTATCGTCCTCACTACTCGAACAATGGGGTTTAGATCCGTTACCTTATTTCCACAAACCAGGGATTTTTAATCAGGAGGCTGATTTTCCACTTGTACTTACGACAGGTGGACGCGTGCTAGATGGCTTCCATCAAAACTCTCAGCAAATGCCTTGGTTTCGGCGTAAACATCCGGATCCCGAAGTTCGACTCCATCCGGAGACTGCAACGGTTTATGGTGTCGAAGACGGCGCTTGGATTCAGATAGAGACCCCGGTGGGTAGCGTATATCAGCGCGCGCGACTAACGACTGTCTTGGCACCTGGCACGGTACACGCCGATCGCTGGTGGTATCCAGAGAAGGGCGGCGATCCCGAAGATCCTTACTGGGTAAGGGCAACGAATATTAATTGTTGCACTACTGATTTGCCGGAAAATTGTGATCCGGTCATAGGTGCATGGTTATTGCGTGGCGTTCCATGTCGCGTGACTCCGTCAGTTTGGAAACCTGTTGACGACGGTAGCCGGCCTGAAATCTAGTGGTCCAACACGGTTACGGCACGATCCATTCGGTCAAAGCCTTGAATCCACCCTTGGTATTAGGGTCAAGTTGCACAATATATGCGCCTTTTGATGCCAGCCGCTGGCCTGGTCCGAGGGCAAGAGAGGGGTGAGTTCCCGGGTTGAGTCGATTTTCCGCCTCATGCTCAATCAGCTCTATTAAGTAGTCACGATGAAAATCGGCTAGAAGGTGCGATAGTCCGTACTGCAATAAAGTCAAAGCGTAGTAGGTTTGATACTGTAAGCGTGGGTGAGTCACCTGCAGTCGGCGTGAATGCATCCAGGCTCGAACGCGAAACTTCCGCGGGTGGTAACGCGTTGGTAGTTCGTAGGGATGGCTAAAGATCACACGCTTGATCACATTGCCAGTAGTAATATTTTTTGCTGGTTCTAACGCGCTAAATGGTAGGGTAATCACTGTAGCAGTAGGAACGTTTTGTACGATACTGCTTATCGCCTCCTTAATATTTTGACCGGGCCATAATACGAGCGCGTCTCGATCAGATTTCCCATTTAAGAGTTTCAGGGTGGTATTTAATTCGACTAGGTCGCGATAAGGCATATTCTCTATTATCGTATCCGGAGCCAACGCTTTAATTGCGGTTATAAACGCTCGTGCGGGGATTGCGCCGTAGGGGTCGTCATGCCAAATCTGTGTGAGTACCTTAGGAGGATGTTTTAGCCTCGATAGGTGAGTTGCTATAGCTCTAGCTTCGAGGCCAAGGCCACCAGAAAAATAGACCGAGTATCGATGATCGATATCCCTTAAACGTGGTAGATCAGTATTGGGAAACAGGCATGGTAGGCGCTGTTCATCACAAAAATCTCCAATCCGATCCCAGGGCCCTTGCACAAGTCCACTGACGACTGCGAATACAGGTTGATCAGAATAATAAGCCTTAAGTTGTCGGGGCCATGATTCTGGCGCGCCTTTAAGTTCCCATACATGCAGAACCCATCGCCGATAAGCATCTAGAAACGTCGAGCGATAACCAGGAGAGAAGTTCGGATGTTCTAAATCACCCTCTGTGTCTTTATTTATCCAAGTGAAAAATGAAGACATCGTTTTGAGAACCGCGCTACTTGAAGCCTTATCAGCATCTTCGGTTAGGACGGTTGCAAAATGGATCGAATGTTTTTCAACGCCCGGATCAATCTCAGCTGATAATGTCCGCAAGAAAGCGATCAGGTTTGCCACGTCGACGTCGCTGATATCATATCGTGGCATGATCAGATTCAGACGTTCGCCGTTTGGGTTGATGCCCTCGCGCAACACTCGTGATAAGGCCTTTTCGTCATAGGCGGGGCGTAGGCGTGGCTCACGTACTTGGGCCCAGAAGCTCGAAGGTTGCGACTCTTGGAACATTTCTTTGAAACGCTCTACTCGGTCTGCCTCTGCAGGGTTAAAGATCTTTGGTCCCGTAATCGGCGGCACGTAGTGGCCTCCTTCGCTCGATCCAAAGCCACTAGGGCGGTGACAACTTACACAGCTAAATTGGGCGCCCGTAAATTGGACATCGCCCTGTGTGGTTGCGACAACGGGATCGTCTCTACTGTTTAGTCCGTACATATAGAGCTTGCGACCCGCATCTACATCGCCATGCATTAATTCAGTGGCATTTACAGCTAATGTCGCGTGTGCCAGTAAACAAGCAATAAAAGAGAACGGCGCGGAGTAGCGCCATAGATAACGCATCTTCAAGATCAGTTTAAGCGAACATCGGCAGATTGGAACGCCGCATTATATTCTCGGATTAATTCGTTAACGGTTAGGAGCCCATCGATTTTGATCCAGGGTGAGCTCGCTCGTGGACGAAGGAAAGTATACGGCTGGTGATACATCTTATTGTCACCTTGATAGAGTACATCAAATGCGCGCATAACTTTGCTAATATCGCCCTTAGCGCCGGTGAGGAATGTCCAGTTTTCGCTTGCATTATTCCGCTTTGCGTAGACGGCTAAGCGTTTCGGCGTATCGTATTCAGGATCGACTGAAATAGAGAGCATGCGGTAATCGTCGTGAGTAGATGAGAGTGCTTTTTGACCGCGAGAAAAAGTCGCACTAAGAAGCGGGCAAATTGTTGCACAGCTTGTAAAGATGAATTGCATTAGTACGGGGACGTCTTGGGCTAAGAGATCGCTTAGTATTATGTTCTCGCCAGATGCGTCAGTTAGACGAACCGCTGGAGGGGAGTAGTTACTGATGGTAAGGGTGTAAGTGGAACGCAGTCCATGGCTGCTTTTAGTTCTTGTGGCTTCAGTTTGGTGTAATTCTTGATGGTTGCGTATTCGTCCCGTATTGCTGTCAGCACGGACGTTATCGATGTCGATACCGATGATAATTAGTACGAGGGCACTGAAGACTGCACCGCGTACCATCCGGCTTTTACATATGTACGACATTTTTACCGATCAATGCACGGACCAAACAGAAACATCATGGTGCAGTGCATCGAATTGGTACATACGTAAACGGCGTGCCGGTTGATAGTTAAAGGTCACCTCTACAGTGTGTTGTCCGATCCCACCAACCGTTCGTGCTTCTGCCGTCGGAGGTTCTGCCAGCTCCCCTCGTACAGACGCATCTGTGGTTATCTGATAGTCAGCCGTGCGCGCCTCTGCCACTGGATCCATAAGGTCGCCCCACACGGATAGATCGACCCATTTGCGCTTGTGATTTTTCTTTTTGAATACGCTCTCCATCGATTGTACTTGGTTCGTCACAAGAGGTAGCTCCGAGCGATTTGCCGGCGGGACAGGAATCGGTCCGCCCCCCGCGACATGGATCCAAAAATAGTTGCGGCCAAATGTGAATAGGGGGCCACCACCACCGAGCGGTAGCGTATTGTGGAAGGTATTTTCCCATCCTCTCAACCCGCCGAAATCAACCAAGACATATGCGTGGGGAAAGTAATCTCCGTTGAGGAGTTCGATCCGTACTTTATCGCCCTTCTTAGTCCAAAGATGATCAATTCGAACCTCCGCTCTCCCGTCGTGGCCTTTTATTTCGCCGTACATCGTGTTGTTTATAAAAAGTATGCTCATGTCTGCGTCTGGATCTGCTACAAAACCGGTTGGTAATTTATTACGGTTTTGCCAGTCATAGAACGCTTGTCGGATTTTAGGCATCGTGGTGTTGAGTGATTTTTCGAGCGTCTCGCCGACGCTATTTCTCGAAGCACTTTCGAGCTCGCGGAACATTCGCCACATTCTCTTCGCTGGGGCGTGGTCACCGATCATATCGATAGCCGCAAGTTTTGTTCGCTCACTCGCGCGAGGGTTTTGACCGAATACCATGATCTCCGCAAAGTTGCGTGGCATGCCTCCGGCGATGAGCACTTTAACATTCTCGACAACTTGTACGCGAGGCGGATGGTTACGCCACCCCCAGTGATATGTAAGATTCCAAAATCGTGCCGGTGGCATCTTCATTTCGTAGGTATAGCGAAGTCCGTCCTCCATAGGAAAGAATGTCTGATCCATTCCAACATTCGGTATATTCATCCCTGCCATGTTCATGCCGCCTACATCCGTAAAATCCAATTCGTCTGGATCGTCAAAAAACATTGCGTACGGTGCGAAATCGTCATGCGATCGGTTCAGCATGTTCACGTTGTAGATGATTTTCCATTCCTCGTCATCGACTATTGTTGGATCGATGTAGGCGGTATCAGATTCAATGTGACTGTCGTACCATATTTGATTGACAGTTACCGTTTTTGTGATCGGGTCAACAGACTTTGTCTTGAGGCCACCGAAGTAATGCAGCAGTGGGTACCCTTCATACACCCGACCAGTTAGGTCACCAGATAATGTATTTCCTTCAATAATGTCGATCGCATCCTGCGCAAGTCTCTGAGCCGTGCCGGCATTTATAACGACAGCGGTAGCGTCGCCGACGAGCATGTTATCTAACTCATCATCGCCGACGAGCATGTTATCTAACTCATCATCGCTAACCAGCATGGACTCTAGCTCATCCATGATTCTATCCAAATCATCCGTCGGTGAGGTCTTATCGATCGGCGAAACCGATGGAGTGGGGTGGAGGTTATATGGGTTACCTGGCCTCGACGGTAAGGTATTTGGGATCGGGTTGCCACGACAAGATTCAGCGTTTTCATATTTTGTCGGGATCATGTTTGGAGGATTTGGGCCGAAGCTGTCTCCTGTTGGCAAAATTTGCTGTGCTGTGGATAGGAATGTGGTCTTCCCATCCGCGCTCTGAGTGCGAGTTTCGAACGGTGTGCGGGGTTGTTGATTAGAGCCGAAGTGGTTAATACAAAGCATATTCAGCATTTCCAACTGGGCGGAAACGGGCGTTCCGACAAGGAGTGCGTGAGCGACG
>CAYFFH010000198.1:0-5972 GCA_964342175.1 uncultured Enterobacteriaceae bacterium
TGGTCGAGAATTAAAATTAGCTTATTACCGACGGCACGTTGGAATTTATGCTTAACGAGTGAAGTACCTACGACAATTCGTTGAAACTGCGGCAGGGGAACTGGAATTGATCGAACACCTGGAGCAGCTTCGTGCGATATCGAATAATGCGACTATTATCGTAGCAGATGCGAGAGCGGCATGTGGGATTGGAATAGATACGCGCGACGATTATGAGCGCGCTCTCAAATATTGGGAACCGAGTGCGTAACCGGCGTCAGTCTCGGGCAGGTATTTTATGTCCGCCAGGAACTAATACTGAGCGTCGAAAACGGAATCACTTTCTCTATGCTATTTTGTCCAGTAGACGTGCTAGATTTCGAACGATTTAGCCAGAAACATTCAAAATCGCTGTCAATGATGTCGGGTACTTTAAAGCAACTGGCGCCCTAAATCGCTTGAGCAAGACAGTTTTCTCCCTGAGTCTCCAGAAGGCCTAATAGGTGATGGTCCGGTTTTCCTTCAGTTGACTTTACCCGGAACAGGTGACGTTCACGTTCCGGTCATGGCGGTTAGCGTTCTCGGTAGGTGATGCGACCTTTTGTGAGGTCGTAGGGTGTGAGTTCAACAGTAACGGTGTCACCAGTCAGGATCCGGATGTAGTGCTTCCGCATCTTACCGGAAATATGTGCCATAACTACGTGGCCATTTTCAAGTTCAACTCGAAACATGGTGTTCGGCAAGGTATCCACAACGGTGCCCTGCATTTCAATATGTTCTTCTTTCGCCATACGATCTCGTTTATTGCTGTTCTTTTACTCTTACTATCCGGTATTGTGCCCTAATCCCACGAGGAGCGTAAAGCGTGAATCGTTTGGGGAACTTTCAATTGGAAACTTCTGCGGCTAATTACTCGCGGGTCGACGGTGGAGAACGCCAGGCGCCATTGACGTAGCATTGGTGAGGAGCGAACTCTGACTTGTACGCCATTTTTTTACACGCATCGATCCAGTATCCAAGGTATAGCCACTCCATCCCGAGGTCACGCGCGATCGTTATTCCTTGCAGGATCGCGTAACGTCCGAGGCCTCGTTCGGACTTCGCAGGATCGAAGAATGTATAGACAGCCGAAAGTCCATCTTCAAGGTGATCGACGACTGATACCGCATATAGTGTCCGGTTGAATTTTATTTCATAGAAAGTTGTGGTTGCCCAATTCGCGGTAAGAAAATCCATGTAGCTACTCGGATCGGGATTTTCCATGCCACCGCCGGCATGTCTCGCGGCAACGTAGCGAGTGTATAGATCAAAGTGTAGTGGATCGTACACCGGGTCACATGCATGAATGGAGAGATCATTATTGCGTTGTAGGTTCCGACGTTGCCCACGTCGAGGGTTGAACTCATTGACGGGTAAGCGAATAGGAATACATGCGTCGCAGGAAGGACAATTCGGACGGTATACATGTCCACCACTTCGACGAAAGCCCTGTTCTGAGAGCATACTGTAGGTAGCTTTATCTGGACATATTTGCGGATCAGCGAACAGCGTCACCGCGCGGCGTCCAGGAAGGTACCCGCATGGATGCGGGGGGGTTGTAAAAAAGCCCAAGGGCCGCGCGCGGTTTGATTCAGTCACAGAGAACGCGCTCTAGCCCAGGCACCTGCGGTAGGGCTACGTGCACAAAAATTATATAGCAATGCATTAAAATCCCGGCGAGGTATTCTTGTTGCACCGAGTGAGGCGAGGTGGGCATTGTGAATCTGACAGTCAATCAATTTGTAGTCCCAATCCAATAACTGTGCGGCAAGCTCGACCAATGCAACTTTTGATGCATCCGCGCGTTTGCTAAACATAGATTCGCCAAAAAATACCTGCCCAATTGTGACGCCATAGAGTCCCCCAACAAGCTCATCCCTCGACCAACATTCTACGGAATGTGCGTATCCATGACGGTAGAGGTTTTCGTACGCCGTTATCATAGGTGTCGTGATCCAGGTGTCTGATTGATCGCGGCGCGGGGCAGCGCAGCCTTGGATCACTTGATCAAAGGCTTGATCGACGGTGACATTGAAAGCGTCTCGTTTGAGCGTTCGACGTAATGACCGGGATATTTTGAGGACGTCGGGAAACAGCACGGAACGCGGGTTCGGCGCCCACCATAAAATCGGCTGTCCATCCGAAAACCAGGGGAATATGCCATTTCGGTAAGCTAAGATCAGTCGCTCCAGTGTGAGATCACCTCCTGCCGCGAGTAGGCCGTCGGGCTCCGTTAACGCCTCAGATGTGTCTGGGAAGTCGCCAGAAACCTTGTTTGCGCGAATCCAATAGAGTGAATTGCCCATACCGTAAAAATTAATCTGATGTGCCGATAAGGTGGATAGATTCGTCGAATTCGGGGAGATTTTTGTAGGGGGTATGGCCAGAAACTTCTTGCACGTAACTATCAATATGTTGTGTTTCGCGATGCAAGAACTCTGCTACCGCGTCGCGCAGACGTGGATCGTCGATCCAATGCGCAGACCAGGTCTTCACCGGATCGAAGCCACGCATTATTTTGTGTTCCCCTTGCGCTCCAGCGTCAAATCTGCGGATTTTTTGTTCGATACAGAATTCAATCGTTTGGTAATAACACAGTTCAAAATGGAGCTGTTTGAAGTGTTTTGAGCAACCCCAGTGTCGCCCATAAAGCGTGTCTGAGCTTCGCATCGAGAATGAGCCTGCGACATACTCTCCCTCATGTTTACCTAATACTAGCAAAGGTGCGTCGGGCATAGCTCCCGACAAATAGTTGAAAAACGACTTAGTAAGACGAGGTTCTCCCCATTTTCGGTAAAACGTTGAGCAGTAAAACTCGTGAAATGTCGACCAATGAGTCGTTGTTATAGCATCACCGTAGAGCACTTCGATTTCGATTCCTGGCGCGCAGGCGTCACGTCGTTCACGTCGAATTTGTTTGCGACGTTTAGAATTGAGGGCTTGCAGGAACTGATTAAAATGGTCGTAATCTCGGTTGAACCAATGATACTGACAGCCGGTACGGATCAGCAGATCTTGTCCTTCGAACTGCTTGATCTGATCGTCGTTCGGAAATAGAAAGTGAAGAGAAGAAGCGCTATGCGTGGCCACGAGTTCAATCGCCGCATCGATAAGCGTTGGTCCCGCAATATCGAGATGGACTGGATCGGAAACGAGTATGCGATTCCCGGCTGCCGGCGTGAACGGAATGGCAGAAACCAATTTTGGGTAATAGCGGCCCCCGGCGCGTTCAAAAGCGTCAGCCCAGGCCCAATCGAAAACGAACTCACCATATGAGTTTGTCCTGAAGTATAAAGGCATCGCTGCGAAAAGGACGTCGTCGTTGCCCCGCAAGAGTACGTGCGTACTGTACCAACCTTGAGGCTTCAGGCAGTCATGGAGCTCTAAACCATGCAGGAACTCGTGTGATACAAACGGGTCACCTGCCTTATTGAGGTTGTTCCATTCGTTGACCCCAACTTCGGCGAGTGAATTTATCACTTCCACTTTCATGGTCGATAATTATTCGGCGAGATTGCGGGGACCGGTATAAGGTGCGCGGCATTGGTCCGGCGGTTCAACTTTTTGGTGGGTCTTGCGAGCTGGTATAGACAGGAAACGGCGCGACGTTCCCGCCAGTTCCTGTAGCGTCCATAACTTTGGGGTGCCCCGTTTTTTCAACCTCGTCGATGCGTACGACCGAATGCATAGGGATGTAAGTGCGTTGGACACCGCTAAATTCCGACTTCAAATTCTCTTCTGATGGATCGACAACAACCGACGATTTCTCGCCGAACAAGAGTTCTTCGATTTCTATAAATCCGAATAACCCACTTTGGTGCACTTTGCTGGCATAGATCTCATAGACCTTGCCTTGATTGTGAAAGGTGACGCGGTAAGTACTCTTTTTGCTCATTGGTAAATATATACAGCAGACTCGAGTGACAGATAGTAGCATATTCCACCGATGTACTGAGGCACTGGCTACGACTTATCCGTAAGTCAAACTACCGCCGGGGCCAAGCGGGATTCCGAGTGCGATCCAGGTGAGCAAAACACTGATCCAAACCACGGCAAACGCGGCCGCATAAGGAAGCATCAACGCAATGACGGTGCCGAGTCCAGCGCTGCTCGCGAAGCGCTGGATTAACGCGACGATTATCACCATATATGGATTTAGCGGAGTGACGATGTTTGTAATCGAATCCCCGACGCGGTACGCAACCTGAGTCAATTCTGGACTGATACCGACGTACATAAACATCGGGACAAAAACCGGCGCAAAAAACGCATATTTAGCCGAGGCTGAACCGACTAGTAAATTCCCCATCATTACCACTACAACGAAGATTAAAATCAGTGCCCAAACGGGGACCGCAAGTTCGGTTAAGACGCTGCCTCCAGCGATGGCCAGCATCTCGCCGAGACCTGAAAATTTAAACGACTCGATAAATTGGGCTGCGAAAAATGCGAGCACGACGTAGGGGCCGAGTTCGGCCAACGTCTTCCCCATTGCCTCAGCCACGTCACGATTATTGCGAAAGGAGCCGCTTACGTAGCCGTACACAATACCCGGGATAAGAAATAGGACAAAGAGTACAGGTACCATCGCTTCTACCCACCGTGGAAATCTGTCTCCCGCGCCATGCAACGGTGCACCAGGAATTAATATGAGAAACCCAAGCGCGGTAAGTGCACTAAGAAGGACGAGAATAGCGGAGAGCATGGCTCGTCGGTCTACAATCTGTTTTACTTCCATAGCGCTTGAGTCGATTGTGATTTGTTTGGCGCGTGGTTCTACCCAAAGCACGGTCACTGCCCATCCAACTAGCGTTAGTATTAGGGTCGAAGCCACCATAAACCACCAGTTTCCAGTGACTGCAACGCGGTAGTTCGAGTCTATAAGATGAGCGGCAGATTCTGTAAATCCGGCTAGTAACGGATCTAGTGCGGTAATGATCAGGTTCGCGCTAAATCCGGCAGATATTCCGGCGAACGCGGTTGCGATCCCAACAAGGGGCGAACGACCACTGAGTAGAAACAATAACGCTGCAATAGGAGGCAGCACGACATACCCAGCATCCAATCCGACTGACGAAAAAATGCCGAGGAAAACGATCGTGGGAGTTAATGCGGAAGGGCCTACTCGGTTTGCCAGCGCGGTCAATAGTGCAGGAATGAAACCGCTTCGCTCGGCGACGCCAATTCCGAGCATACCGACAAGAACGATACCAAGCGGAGGAAACTGCACAAAATTCGGTACTAAATGACTGATCAGCCACCATAGACCTTCGGTATCAAGTAGGCTCCTCGGTGCAATGACCTCGGTCACGACTGCGCCACCAGAAGCGGTGGGTAACACTTTCACAACCGACCATCCGGCGTGAACGGCAAAAGCCGATAAGATGATTACAATTGCGGTCGCAAGTGCAAACATCGTAGCGGGGTGCGGTAGCCGATTTCCGAGATGTTCGATGCGATCGAGGAATGTTGACATTGCAATCACGTAGGGGTCGATAGTTTTGGCGACGAAAAGCCCCGGTAAATTAATATCCGCTGTGGCCCCAATGCTACTAATTTTAGGGGCATCAGTGCGATAGTAACTGGTCGCTGCTGGCCGAAATACCCTCTTTGGTATTGGTGTCCTCGTCGCTCTGCTTCCGCGACGGCATCCTCAGAACTTAGGAGAACCTATACCGTTTCAGCGTATTTTCGCGTCCGCGCGTTGGTACCTAGCCGAGCTGAGAATATTTATAGGGTCTGGGTGAACGCTCCTTCGCTAGCAAATGTGAGCTATAAAGGTTATTATAAAACCCATAAGTAACATAGCGTTATTTTATCTATGAAGAACTTGGATTAATAAATGGCGCAGGCAATCCGCAAACAACCTAGGGTCGCTGATCCAGATTAGAACTTCACAAAGTCGATTTCCATGACATCGGGACCACCAAACCAGCAGTGAGACCGTCCACCAA
>CAYFFH010000199.1:0-5965 GCA_964342175.1 uncultured Enterobacteriaceae bacterium
CGGAAAGAGTCTTCTCCTTCTTTTAGACTGATCGAGTTGACTATTCCTTTACCCTGTAAACATCGTAAACCCGCCTCTATAACATCCCATTTTGACGAATCAATCATTAGGGGGACCCGAGAAATATCAGGATCTGAATTAATCAGGTTGACAAATTTCGCCATTAACTCAACGGAATCGAGTAATCCCTCATCCATGTTTACATCAATGATCTGCGCGCCGTTCTCGACCTGTTGACGAGCCACACCTAATGCACCTTCTAAATCGTTAGATTTAATCAAATTGGCAAACTTTGGCGATCCTGTGACATTTGTCCGTTCACCAACGTTAATAAACCCAACTTCCGGTGTGATGTTGAGTGGTTCTAGGCCACTCAAACGGCATACCTTTTTTATCTCTGCTGGTTCACGCGGCGGGTGCTTGGCCACCATAGTTCGTATGGCATCGATATGTGCCGGTGTTGTGCCACAGCAACCCCCAACGAGATTTAAGAACCCGGCTACGGCAAACTCCCCCAATACTTCTGCCATTGCCTCTGGTGTCTCATCATATTGGCCAAATTCGTTAGGTAGGCCAGCGTTCGGATGAACGCTCACGTGTGTGTCTGCGATGCGAGATAACTCTTCCACATACGGACGCAGGTCTGCGGCGCCCAGTGCGCAGTTCAGACCAATACTCAAGGGCTTCGCATGTCTTACGGAATTCCAGAATGCCTCTGTAGTCTGACCAGTTAGTGTTCTTCCGCTGCGATCAGTGATAGTGCCGGATATCATTATCGGAAGGTGCCTACCTTGAATTTCAAATTCCTCCTCTATAGCAAACAGTGCGGCCTTAGCGTTCAATGTGTCGAAAACTGTTTCGATGAGGATTAGGTCGGCTCCTCCTGCTATTAGGCCACGAATTGCTTCACGGTAGCTGAGATCCAATTCGCCGAAACTAATATTGCGAAAAGCGGGATCGTTGACATCTGGAGAAACGGAAGCAGTGCGGTTAGTGGGTCCAACGACACCGCAGACATACGCAATTCGGCCTGTTTGCTCACGGTGCTTGTCTACAGCGCGCCGTGCTAACGCTGCTCCGGATTCATTCAATTCATATGCAAGATCAGACAATCGATAATCCGCTTGTGCAATGCTAGTTGAGTTAAATGTGTTGGTTTCGATGATGTCGGCGCCCACTTCTAGGAATGAACGGTGGATCTCTTCGATGAGATCCGGTCTCGTAATGTTCAGCAGGTCATTATTACCTTTCAACTCGACTGCATGTTCTCGATACCGCTCTCCTCTATAGTCTTGCTCATCGAGCCGATAGTTTTGGATCTCCGTGCCCATTGCCCCATCCAGTATAAGAATGCGTTGCTCAAGCAGTTCTTGAATAGTGTTAGCGGTTGAGTCCATTGGAAGCGAATTTATTGAGTGGTTGTGCGGATCTTGTAGGGTTATAGTTTACCACTGGTCGCATGTAAAATTTCTTGCTGAGAGCGCCGACGGATGCCGCTTGGACGTCGTTGAATAATCAATAATGCAACCAAGATTGCGATGAGTGTCAAGTGTATTATCCAAAGACCGAAGATAGGCGACAACACCCCTTTTTTCATTAGCGACTTCCCAACTCCTAGAATATTGTTATATACAAAATATACCGACACTGCGGTGATCAAGCCTAAGTACCAGCTTGATCTGCGACTAGCCAAAGCGATTAGTATAGCTAATATTGGGGTCAAGAGTGTTGCAATACCCGATGCTACGCGCCATTGAAATTCCGCAGAATAAAGTGGGCCGCGGAACTTAAATAGGTCTGCAGTAGAGAAATAGTTTACGTTGCGAGTTAAATCTTGTGGTGAGTTATTTTCAATGCGCAATGCGTAGCGTGTGAAACGAGTGATGACATAATCGAGAGCGCCGGGAATTCCACCATAGCTAATACCGTCAATGAACACTGCGAATCGATCTCTGGACTTTGGTTCAACTTCGACATATGCCTCTTCTGAACGCATTAAACCGATGTTGGTAGCGTTTTGCACCTGAACAAAAGTATTCTCCAGCGTATGTTCATTCTCCGCGACTGTCTCAGCATAAAAAATTCGTTTCCCAGCACTTAGCTCCTTGAATCGACCAGCTTTTACCCCGGCAATCGTGGCCTCGTTTTCGGTCTGATTACGTATTTCAACCAAAGACAATTCGGCACGAGGTTCTGCGTATAGTGTAATGAAAAAGACGATAAGTGCGGCGCAAAAACTAAGTTTTAGCGCCGACAGAATTAAGAGCTGATGACCACCCCCGGCGGCCCTGATCGCAGTGAGCTCGGAATCTCGTTGCAAGCGAATCATTGCGGTAAATACCGCAAGGTAAAGACTCATTGGTATTAGGTCCTTTAGTGAAATGAGCATTTTCAAGGATATCATCCGAAAAATATGTTCTGCTGCAATTTTTCCTTCGGCAGCCTGCCCTAAATAGGAAGCAAACCGTGTGCTTAAATAAATGAGCATCAAACCGCCGATGATCATTCCAAAAGCGCGCAATACTTCTTTCATGATGTATCGCTGTAACATTATTTAGGCACCGCGAAAATCATTTCGGTAGTAACATACTTTGGTGTAAGACCAAACTCGACTAATCTTTCAACGTGACCACGACTATTAGTCAGGAAGACTCCTTTGTCGAACCCTGGTCGACTTTTTCGTACCTGATCCCAGGACATCACTTTTGGCGCTGCTCCGATATAAAAATGCACCCAATCTCGATGCGTATTCTGCCGTCTTGGTTTGTCAAGGCGCACTGGATAACCGCCGATCGCTAATAGCGGCACACTTGGCCCTATGTCCGAGCGGATGGCCTCAATTGTATTTGCGGCATCAATATGTCCCGGTTTTTCGTACCTGATTATCAGAATAATTACGACGATAAATAGGATCAAGCCGGGTATTAAAGTCGGCAATCGATCATGGGTTAAAGTGGTAATTGCTAACGCTGAAAAAAAACCTAACACGGGTAAAGCTGGATACAAATAGCGAATATCGTGGTCGGGCTTCAATGCAGAACTGATAAAGACAACCGCAAACCAGATAAGTAGCCAGAAGTAATTTATTCTTGAGTCATGATCCAGCGTTCGGTCGAAAATCCCTCGACAGGCAATAAAAATCCCTACCAACATGAAGGGAAGCCATGGCCAGTAACGCCTAGCAGGTTTCACCAGGTATTCATCGAAGATAGATTGCCATGCATTTAAATGGGGCATGGTTGAAATCCGCAAGGTATCAACGCCAAATTCCGAAAACGGTCGGAAACCATGAAAAACGAATAGAGTTCCAAACCACATAAGGATGGGAAGCAACAACAAAGCCCACCACCAATCACGTTTCGCGAGTACCGGCGTACGTAATAAGAACGCATGAAGTAGGATGAGTGGTATCGCAGCAAACCCCAAGGGCCCTTTACTAAGCACGGCTATTGTTATCCCGCTGAACAACGCAATCGGACTCCACCATGCGGTGCGATAGAACCAACCGTTTAATGAAAGCAGGAAACCGAACATCATTAACGAATCCATTCGCATCGTCGCGGTAAATTGGACAAATGTGCTATTTGTTAAAACGGCGAGGGCAGACAGCCATGCTATAGGGTGACTCCACCAACGCCGTATCAGAACATAGGTGAGGAAAACGACACCCACGCCAGCTAGACGAGAAGTTAAGGTGACGGTAAAATTGGAAAGTCCATATATTTTCGCAAACGCGGCGCTCATCCAAAGAACTAATGGCGGTTTGATAAAGTATGCGCGCTCATCAGTGTAGATGAGCATTGGATTGCCAGAATCGATAATCTCGCGAACAAGGCTAGCGTAAAACACCGCAGTCCCATGCAATTCCTTAATGGAGGCCTCGGCAAATAGAATTAATACGGACGCAATAACAAGAAGCACCAAGTGCGAAATTTGAACTCTCGTGTAGCGTGTGGACGATTCACTCATAATGAAACATATGGGGGGTTAGGCAGAATAATGCCCGTTTAAGAGCCAGCATAGTTATAAACCTTGTGTCGGTCTATTGCTTTACTAGACAGTAAAGCAGCGGGCATAGAAATTTCTGACGATCAATTGAATTCTCTTTCTTGCAATAAGTTTATATGCGGAATAAATGTATAACCATTCTTACGGTTCTGGGCAGGCATTGTCAGTATTCTTCTTATAAGGTTTGTGGCCCGAGGAAAATCAACTTGGCAGATAATACAGTGTAACTTCTCAACGAGCTTCCGCCTAGGATATGTTCCCGGGGTAGGGAACGTTAAACTAATTAATCTTGCATCCATGTGCTGGAAAAAATAGAAATAACTCTTCAAACTACTCCGCCACAAACCAGACCTCAGGGCAGTAGCGATTCGGATATCTCTCAGAGCATTGATAAACCGCGAAAAATCATCACATGTGCTCTCGGAAACTAATCAGCGATAATTGACGATTACAGACCATATGAATTTAACTGTGCTTATCCCGCTTTTTAACGAGGAGGAATCGTGCAGAGAGCTTGTCGAGCGGGTATGTCAAACATGTTCTCGCATCATAGATTTTGAAATTATAGTCGTAGAGGATGGATCAACCGATGGCTCATTCGAAGAACTACGCAGGCTAGCCGATGAGTTCAAAGCGCTCCGTGTAATTAAATTCAAAGCGAATGCAGGAAAATCGGCTGCACTTCACGCTGGTTTCCTAAATTCGCAAGGTAAAGTGATCATAACGTTGGATGCGGATTTGCAAAATCCACCTGAAGAAATCCCCAGATTCCTAGCCGCCATTGAAGACGCTGATGCTGTGTTTGGCTTACGATCTAGACGCCGAGAAACAAATAGTAAAAAAATCGCGAGCCGGTTTGCAAATCGTTTCCGTAGTTATCTACTCGATGATTCTTCAAAAGACAGTGGCTGTGGGTTCAAAGCGTTCAAGGATTATACGGTTAAGGATTTACCACTGTTCAACGGAATGCATAGATTTTTCCCAGCGCTACTCATGATGCGTGGTTATCAATATCGGGAGCTAGAAATCGATGATCACGAGCGCAAGTACGGTTATTCAAAGTTTGGAAATTTAGGACGAACCCTTCCTGCATTAATAGATTTGTTGGCGGTGAGATGGATGAAAAAACGAGCGCTTGAATATAAAATAGAAAAGGAAATTTAATCATTACTACGCCACCAACATCAAAGCCCCCAGCTGGCGACTCAATAATGGTGGCGCTAACGAAAGGCCTAGTGCTGTTGGGCACTGTCGCTTTAGGCTGTTATCTATTCAAATTTAGCTTTTACCATGATCAAATTACAGACCATCAATGGTTACAGCAAAAACTGCAAGGTTTTGGATCGTGGGGCCCGGTATTATTTTTCTTGTCCGGCGGTATCGCGACAGCTTTTGGATTTCCCCGTCTGGTATTATCCGCGTTAGGGGGGTTTTTATTTGGCCTGATTGGGGGAGTTGTTTATGCTCTATTTGGAACCCTCATTGGAACAGTAATCGGCTACTACTTCGCGAAATTTATGGGAAAGGAATTAATTGACAGAATCTTTCCGGAGCGCCTTAAAAATCTTGAAACAAAATTCCTTGAGCGCCCCTTCGTAACGGCGTTACTAGTCCGAAACCTTCCGGTCGGCAATAATACCTTAACGACATTATTCGGTGGTTTAAGGGGGATCCAAGCTTTTCCATTTTTTATGGGGTCCGCTGTCGGTTATTTGCCTCAAACAATTATTTTCGCATTAATAGGGAGTGGGGTACAAAAGAATGAAGATTACCGAGTCGGCTTAAGCATAATATTTTACCTAATAACAATTCCCGTTATTATTCATCTGGTACGAAAAAAGTAATGACCGTGCGAATAATTTTGGCTATAGAACCTACTTTACCTGACTATCCATATTGAGATCTTCATAGGTTGATTAGGTTGATTAGGTTGATTAGGTTTATTTTTGCAAGAATG
>CAYFFH010000200.1:0-5961 GCA_964342175.1 uncultured Enterobacteriaceae bacterium
GTTACGACCGTTCCATCTGAGGCGATTCGTTCATTAATTTCGAGTCGATGATCTCTTGCCACTAGAGGTGCGGGTTTACGTTGGTGGAGATCGAATAAATCCTTGCGATCAGCGCGCATGATTTCAAGTACGTCACGAAACCCAGCAGTTGTAACGACGGCAGTTTTCGGTACGGCATGAGTTAAGAGCGCATTTAGTACGACAGTCGTGCCGTGGACGAGCTCATCGACATGGGTTAGGGAATCGCCGGCGAGTTTAACGGCCGTGAGGAAGCCGTCGCTGATTTTATGGGGGGTAGTCGGTGTTTTTCCAACGCCAATTTTCCCATTATCGATGGTTACGATATCAGTAAAAGTTCCACCTACATCGACTGCGATTTTCATCATTCCGTGTTGCCTATTACTTCCTATTTATGAGACTGGATAATTTACGAACAATATGTAGAAATTCAGTGCTGGCTAAGTTTTTATGTCCAGTAATGGTTTTCCAGAACCAGTCAGTTGGCATGCCCTAAATTCGATTGAGATTGTACATCATCACAAGATGCGCACCCTGTTTGAGACGGGATAATGGTTCTGGTTCAAGGCTTCTCGAGAAAAATCCATTTTAAGTAGTAGGGATGTCCGATGGATCTTTTTCGATCACTGCATGCAAAGATTGCTCGGAGCTCCCAATTTTCTCGTAAAATCAGACCTTACGGGAAATTCCTCAGGGAACATGATGTGAATTTCCGCAGCGGATCTGTTAACGTTTATCGGCCCTTGGGTGCCCCAGCGGGTGTTGTCCTCGCGATGTTCGAGCGCAGAATTTGGGTCATGCGTTTTCGAAACGCAAAGTCCACTCCACTTAGATTTTGCGTGACTCTAGTTCTGGGGATCCTGTTGCTGGGGTGTTTTTTGAAAATTCTTATACGGAGTTTGACCGATGATCGATCCAGAACAGGCCGGTAGTTCGACGTACGATGCGATTGTAATCGGTGCGGGTATCTCAGGTATGTATTTTATACATCGACTGAGGGGGATGGGGCTAACCGCAATTGGATTTGAAGCGGGCAGTGGGGTCGGTGGCACATGGTATTGGAATCGTTATCCAGGTGCGCGTTTTGACTCAGAGAGTTATAGCTACGGTTACTCTTTTTCCCAGGAGGTGCTTGACGAATGGGAATGGAGCGAACACTTTGCCTCACAACCAGAGACTTTACGGTATTTGAATTTTGTGGCGGATAAGTTCGATCTACGACGTGACATACAATTCGATACTCGCGTTTCTAAGGCCCATTATAATGAGATAAATGGGCTTTGGGAGATCGAGACCGAAACCGGAGATCGCGCAAGCGCGCGTTTTCTACTCACGGCAGTTGGCATTCTATCTGAACCTTACATCCCGCACTTTCCCGGTGCGGATACATTCGAGGGTAAGAAGTGGCACACCTCTACGTGGCCGCATCAACCGGTAGACTTGGGGGAAAAGCGGGTCGGAATCATTGGGACGGGCGCCACCGCTGTGCAATTGATCACTGAGGTTGCAAAAAATGTCGGAGATCTCACTGTATTTCAACGGACCCCGAACTATTGCAAGCCTTTGCGTAACAGTCTCATAGATAAGGCAACGCAAGCGGAGATAAAGGCAAGCTATGCCGAAATATTCGACAAATGCCGTCGTAGTTTCGGTGGGTTTATTCATGACTTTGATACTCGTTCTGCCCTTGAGGTCGATGAAGAGGAGCGCCTTGAGTTCTACGAACGACTGTGGAATGAACGCGGATTTGGGTTCTGGTTGGGAAGTTTTATTGACATTTTGTCTGATCTAGAAGCGAATCAAACGGTTACCGAGTTTGTGCGAAAAAAGATCCGCGAGCGGATCGATGATCCTGATGTTGCCAAGTTATTGGTTCCAAAATGTCATCCTTTTGGAACCAAACGTGTGCCTTTAGAAAGTGGGTATTACGAAGCCTACAATCGTGAAAATGTCCATCTCGTAGACCTTCACAGTTCACCGATTCAATGCTTTACTGAGAACGGTATTAAAACAAGCAGCAAGGAATATGAATTTGATGTGATTATTTATGCTACAGGGTTTGATGCAGTGACGGGTGCACTTAATCGGATTGATATTCGTGGTGAAAATGGAATTAGTCTAAAAGAAAAGTGGGCAGATGGGCCAAGCACGATGCTTGGTATGCAGACAGTGGGTTTTCCAAACCTGTTTATCACGGCTGGGCCTCATAATGCATCGAGTTTCTGCAATGTACCCCGTTGTCTGGAACAGAACGTCGAGTGGATAACGGACTGCATAGGCTACATGCGGGACCACGAATATACTCATATCGAAGCGACTGCAGAAGCCGAAGGAGAGTGGACCGATCACGTACTCGAAGCAGCCGATGAGACATTATTTCCAGAAGTCGATTCCTGGTTTATGGGGGCGAATATACCGGGTAAAAAGCGGGTTTTCTTAAACTATGTAGGGGGCACCCAAAACTTCCGAGAAAAATGTGATGTAATAGCGGCCGACGGCTACAAAGGGTTTACTTTTCGGTGACTTTTCCCAGCCGCTCGGACGATCTCTAGAATATTTTGTGCTCGAGAAAGTCGTTGATTTTTAGACCGAGTCCCTGTGCCTGTGCTTGTTCGTAAACCGCAAAACCTGCCATTACATCTTGTACGGCACTGCCAACCGACTTGAATAAAGTTATTTGTTCGTCGTTTTTACGTGCTGGGAGTCCGTCAAGTACCTGTGGTAGCTCTATTATCTTGCTGTCATCCCAGGCATCCGCATCGATTGCGGCGAATGAGTCGCCAGATTCCTCTTTGACCCCGACGATTGTATCCATCAATATACGGTCCGCTTTGAAGAAGGCTTGAGGATCGATCTCCCGAAGGTGTCCGCCAGTCGCTCCTATTGAATTGATATGCTGACCTTTGGTCATCCAGGATCCGTAATAGGCGATGGTGTCGGTGTGGCCCGTAGTATTAGTTGCGACAACAACGATATCACTGTTGGCAACTGCAGCTTGGGGGGTTTCAGACGGGTGTACGGGAATGTCGAGTTGATTGCCCATTTCTTGAGCGAATCGCTCACGATTAGCCGGAGTTGGAGAGAACACTCGCGCTGATTCGATTTCTCTGACTGAGCAAACGGCCGCGAAATTTGTGCGTGCCTCAAGCCCAGATCCTATTATGCCTACCGTCTTGGCATTCTCCCGCGCTTGGTGGCGGGTGGCTATACCGGTGGTCGCGCCGGTACGGGCGCCAGTTAGGTAGGCGGCATCCATCATGCACAGGAGCTCGCCACCTTTTTCATCATAGATCAAGATGATGTAGCGTACGCCATGCTCAACTGAGCCATTGAAGATCTTAATTCCCATCTTGCCCCCGGCTCGCATCACCGCGGGCATGACTCGAAAAAAACCGTTGGAAGTGGCAAGATTTTGGCGGGGTGGCATTGATACATTTCCGGTTGCCTGTTCTCGAATACCATCCTCGATGACGTCGATCATTTGCCGCATATTAGTTGCTTTTTTCACGTCTGACGGTCCGAGTACTAGTGGCATGGCAAGTTCCTTAAGCGGGGTTGCGACCAACAAAAAACTCCGCATCATCGGGTGCATTAAGTTCGTAGCCGCTTGCAATCAGCCCTTGACGTAAAGCTTTCATTTGGCGATCGACTAAACGCATGGTGGGCGCGCGTAATGGGCCGCCGTTAAAACCCTGCAACCAGCCTTGGTATTTCCACAGCATGCGATGCAGAAAATTGGAGCCAGCAAGAACTGCCATCGCCGCAGCAGTGGCTTGCCGAGCAGGGAAGATTTTCCAGTATTCATCCATTGCTTGGTTGTTCTTGCCCTCGCGGATAAGTTTAAAGATCTTTGGAATAGTTGGGCCATAGTACTCATAATTGCTGGTGCCCATAAATTGGAGGTCGAGAAGGGTTGCTAACGGTAAGCCGTTGCCTTCGATCGGTTCGATAACAACAACTTGGTCGGCAAAACGGTTGTAGACGTCAACAAAGCCGCCAACAGTTGGCATTCCGCCTTCAGCTTTTATTGCGACGATATTTGGGCATGCCTTGAGTAGTCTGTCGATTAGTTCTGGGCTAAAACCCGCTGAGGGGTGGATACGTTCAAAGCCCCATAACGGAACTGGGAACAGAATTACTCCGAGGTCCGTCGCATCGCAGAACGCTTTGGTATAGCTAAAAATATCATCGGCAGACTTCGGATAGAAGGTAGGGGGATAGCCGAGCAGTGCGAGTGTTGCACCCCGAGTTTGGGTCAGCTTGGCCGCGGCAATATTGTCCTCAAGAGAGTTGAAGCTTGCGTGATGAATCAGTAATAGCTCACCTTGCGCTTCGTCGGCACTAGAGGCAACAAATTCTGCATACTCTTCGAGCGTCACTGCTACCTCGGACACCATCAAGGTCCCGTAGAAGCCGTATTCGATCTCGAGGCGGATGTCGTGACGGGTAGCTTTCTCATTCAAGCCTGATAAATCGGAGGTAAATGTTGGGGTCACGACGTTAGCAACACCGTGCATGTTCTCGCGGGCCCACGAGCGTGCCTCACTTTTGTCGAACGGTATTTTCATAATTCAATCCTTACATGGTGAGCTTTAGACCACCATCAACATAGATAGTTTGACCAGTAATGTAATGTGCGGCTGGAGTCGCTAATAATATGGTTGCTTGTCCGATATCATCCGCGTCAGCCCATCTTCCAAGCGGGATACGAGTCGCAAACTCTGCGTCAACTGCATCCGTATTAGAGTCGCCCCGCTCGCGTGCGAGATTATTACGTACGGTCGTTGAACCAGGGGTTTTTACCGCGCCTGGGGCAATTACATTTGCGGTGATACCGAAATCTGCTAATTCTAGTGCGCAAGATCGGGTAAATGCCTCAATTCCTCCTTTACTTGCATCATAGTGCCCCATCCCGATATAGCTTTTCCATGTGTCGATAGACGAAATGTTGATTAATCTGCCGTTTGTTCCAGATCGCTTTAATGCCGGTATCGCAGCACGGGTAAGAAGAAAAGTACCTCGAAGATTAATCCTAATAACTTCGTCCCACAGCTCAGTAGCCATATCGGCTATCGGTGACATTGGATAAATAGCTGCATTGTTGACCACGATGTCAAGTTGGCTGAAGGAGGAAATAGTCGACTCAACCAAAGCAGTGATTTCGGCCTCGTTGCTCATGTCACAGGTTATAGCTTTTGAGTGTCCCCCTGCCTCTTTAATTTGTTTAGCGCAGGCAATATTTTCGTCTGTGTCACGGTCGGCAACGACAACGGTTGCACCTGCTAGTGCGAGATTTTCGGCTATGCCTTTCCCAATTCCTTTCGCGCCGCCAGTGACGATAGCAACCCGGCCTGTCAGGTCGAACATGGTTGGCGCTTTATTATGCATATAGCTTTCCCTAATTATCGGATTTAGATAAAAACAGTTATATTTTCTATGATGTCGTGGTCGAAAATAATTAGTCGTTCTTGTAATCGCCAGTTGTTATCTAGTTGCAACCAATGATCTTGACGGCTGCCGATGAATAAATGTTCTTCATGTCCCGGCCGACTACGAAACACTATGAAATTTGATGCGACTTTAATGAGATTGGCCTCAGATGCGTCGAGGATTTTTATGTTCGAAACAAAATGACGTTGACGGGACGGAGGTTCCTCTGCGTGCGCTGACCCCGTACGTAGTCGAGCTACGCGCAAACCCATTTCTGTTTTATTCTCGTCAAAGTGGGTTAGTAAGTCGGGTTGGAAAAAATCCTCCTCATTTCGATCGAGATTTTCGCGAACCGGGGCCCAGTAACGAATCTCATCGGACATCAAATCGAGCCAATCTTCAAAATAACTGTTGTCTAACAGCCAATACTCGTCTATCAATAGGGTTTCGAATTCGTGGCGCAGCTTTATACTCATAAAGTCATCATCTCGCGCCATTTTTCATACAAGCCAA
>CAYFFH010000201.1:0-5960 GCA_964342175.1 uncultured Enterobacteriaceae bacterium
GAAGCGCAATCTCTTCGAGTTTAATATTGGGCACTACTTTCTCCAATGTCATCCCTTGCCTCTCCCCCCCCCTAGCCAAACAGTGGGCTGAGCGAACAGCGCCCTGAGTGGCGCGAGTCCCACGTCTGCCGTTTATTACGCTTCACTGCACTACATGTGCACTACCAGCCGACGTTCAGAAATTACCCTGACGGGAAAAAACGGTAACTTTTTGATTTAATTGGTCGGGGTGACAGGATTTGAACCTACGACCCCTGCCTCCCGAAGGCAGTGCTCTACCAGGCTGAGCTACACCCCGAATTTAATACATTAAAAACATCAAGAACTGCGATGCACGGCAAAGCTCGCAAGCGTATCAAGTGCATCTAGGTAGGCTGAGCGAGGGAGACTCCGCAAGGCTTCTTTAGCCTTTATCGCCTCTGCTTCAGCGAGGGCGAAAGTGTAAGTGATGGCCCCAGTTGATTCAATCGCGGCAGAAATTTCTTTAATCCGGTCCAAACCACCGTGCTCAATTGCATCGCGAACGACTCGGGCCTGCTCTTTGTTCCCTTCCCACATCGCGTATAAAAGTGGGAGGGTCGGCTTCCCTTCGGCAAGGTCGTCGCCAATGTTTTTACCCAATTGCTCCGGAGATGCACTGTAGTCCAGCACATCGTCTATCAGTTGAAACGCGGTTCCGAGGTGGCGTCCGTAGCGGGCCATCGCCTCTTCCAGTTCCGGTTTGTCTCCGCTGATTACAACACCTAGTGCTGCAGCCGCTTCGAATAACTTCGACGTTTTGTTATGAATAGTGTCGAGATAGCGTTGCTCGGTGGTGTTGGGATCATGGCAGCTGACGAGTTGCATGACTTCGCCTTCGGCGATCGTGTTAGTAGCATCAGCGAGAATCTCCAGGATTCTCATATTCTGCAGATCGACCATCATTTGAAATGCGCGAGAATACAGAAAGTCGCCGACCAGGACGCTTGCCTCGCTACCCCACACTAGATTCGCTGTTTCTCTCCCACGCCGCATTTTGGATGAATCGACGACGTCGTCATGAAGTAATGTTGCGGTGTGGATTAGTTCGACTATCGCCGCGACATCAATATGCCGGCTCTCGTTATAGCCCACTGCCTTCGCGGAGAGTAGTGCGATGACCGGGCGCAAGCGTTTGCCTCCACTACCAATGATGTACTGACTTAGTTGGTTGATCAGCGTTACTTCAGAATAAAGCCGGGCCTTGATTAAACGATCTACCGCAGAGATCTCTTCCGCAACTAGGGCGCGGACTTCGGCTATATCGTTAGATGGGACGGTCACACTCATGGCTTCGTTGGAAATTGGGGGTTCATTTGCTAATGGGCCCTAACATCTTGCCAAGACCCGGTTAAAATTACCATCGAAATCAACGGATATACAACTGACTAGGTGCTGCACACAGCGCCTTGTGCGGCGCGGAATAATTACGTAGAATCGCGCGCTTTCGCACCACCCAGAAGTGTTCAGGTGTAACTATGAATTTTGTTATCAAGACCGGCGGTAAACAATACCACGTGAGCGAAGGTGATAAACTAGAGGTAGAAACCCTAGATGCTGCTCCTGGAGACAAAGTTGAATTTGCGGAGGTGCTTTTAGTGCGTGACGGCGATAAAGTGGAAGTCGGTAAACCGCTTATTGAGGGCACTAAGGTTACGGCGACCGTTTTAGAACACGGGCGCGGCAAAAAGATTCGTATCATCAAATTTAAACGCCGAAAACACTACAGGCGACAGATGGGCCACCGTCAGAATTTTACGCGGGTAGAAATAACCGGCGTTGCTCGAGGGTAATTACAGATGGCGCATAAAAAAGCAGGCGGTAGTACGCGAAACGGTAGAGATTCTCAGTCGAAACGTCTTGGGATCAAGCGTTTTGGAGGCGAGTCCGTCACCTCGGGAAATATCATTGTTCGGCAGCGTGGCACTCATTTTCACCCAGGGGTGAATGTCGGGTGCGGCCATGATCACACGTTGTTTGCGAAAGTAAATGGAACGGTAAAATTCGAAGTGAAGGGCCCAAAGAGCCGTAGGTATGTTAGCGTGGTCCGGGTCTAGCTGGAGGTAATTATTCCTCATAGGCTCCGGAACAACCCCGTTTGATACGGGGTTTTTTGTTTCCGTAAGGTTCTACTGGAGCGAATTGCAGGCAACGCATGAAATTTATTGACGAGGCAAAGATCAGCGTTCAGGCTGGGAACGGTGGGGACGGGTGCCTGAGTTTTCGCCGGGAGAAGTACGTCGCTCTAGGTGGCCCCGATGGGGGCGACGGGGGCGATGGCGGAAGTGTCTATCTAGAAGTTGATGCTCGTATTAACACACTCATAGATTTTCGCTATAAGCGAATGTTCAAAGCACGTAACGGCCAACCTGGGATGGGTCGTAATCGGATCGGAAAGGGAGCCGAAGATCTGATTATTCCAGTACCGCCGGGAACCCTGGTGTATGACGCTGAGACAGATGAGATGATAGGCGATCTTACAGCGGAGCAATCACGGTTGTTAGTGGCGCAAGCGGGGTTTCACGGCCTCGGTAACGCGCGCTTCAAAAGTAGCGTGAATCGTGCCCCACGCAAAACGACCAAAGGTTCATCTGGAGAATCGCGTGAGTTGCGGATGGAGTTAAAACTTCTAGCTGATGTTGGTCTTCTAGGATTGCCAAATGCGGGAAAATCGACACTGATCAGCCAAATATCAGCGGCGCGTCCAAAGATTGCAGATTATCCGTTTACGACCTTGCGGCCAATCCTCGGAGTGGTGTCGGTAGGTGTCGATACGAGCTTTGTAGTCGCTGATATTCCTGGGATTATTGAAGGTGCAGCCGATGGCGCCGGTCTCGGCGTGCAATTTCTCCGTCATGTTGAGCGCACTAAGCTATTGCTGCATATAATCGATGTCAGTGGCTTTGGTGACGATTGTGATCCTTCAGCAAACTTTCGCACTATTAGCCAGGAACTCGGCGCTTACCGGAACACACTTATCGATCGCGAACGCTGGGTAGTGTTTAATAAGATCGACGTCTTAGGTGAAGCATATGACCATGATGCTTCTGAATTTCGTGCTGCGACAGATTGGGAAGGCCCGGTATTTCACGTCTCGGCCGTGACCGGTGCCGGTTGCAATGAGTTGGTCAATGCCGTCTCGGATAGGCTAGGAAGGGTGGCCGGCGATGAGTAAGATCGATTCTAGTTCAGAATCCAGGGCTCCTGGAAAGCGCACCGAAATTGTGACCTCACGGCGTTGGGTGATCAAGATCGGGAGCGCCCTCGCAACTAAACATGGGGTAGGTTTGAATGCCGAAGCCATTGAAGATTGGGCGGCACAGATGGTTGCACTCAAACAAGCTGGACACGAGATCGTCGTCGTCACGTCGGGATCGATAGCTGAGGGTGCAATACGCCTCGGTTGGAAGGCACGGCCGCATTCTATTCACGAATTGCAGGCCGCCGCCGCAGTCGGACAAATGGGTTTGATTAGAGCTTGGGAACTTGCATACGAAAAGGCCGGGATACGGGCTGCGCAGATATTGCTCACGCACGACGATCTCGCCGATCGGCGCCGATACCTTAATTCGCGCAGCACGCTCAGAACCTTGTTGGGACTTGGCGTATTTCCGTTGATTAACGAAAACGATACGGTCGCCACCGATGAAATTCGGTTTGGGGACAATGATACGCTTGCTGGTCTTGTGAGTAATCTCGTCGATGCGGATCTTTTGGTGATCCTCACTGATCAAGATGGGCTTATGAGTGCCGATCCGCGTGAGGATTCGAATGCTACCTTGATCGCCCACGCGGATACCAACGATCGTTTACTCGACGAAATAGCGGGAGAGGGTGGTGCTTGGGGGCGCGGCGGCATGCGATCAAAATTAGCTGCTGCCAGACTTGCCGCGCGTTCGGCGACGTCGACGATTATTGCTTCCGGATTTAAGCCTGATGTCCTACATGACATTGCGATAGGTAAACCCATCGGGACGTTTTTGGAGGCGCCACGAACGAAACTCGCGGCCCGCAAACAATGGCTCGCGAGCACGCTTGTGGCCAAAGGTCAATTAGTCTTGGATAGCGGCGCGTGCCGAGTCATCCGCGATGAGGGTCGCAGCCTGCTTGCAGTCGGCGTTTTGCGAATCTTGGGCGAATTCGAACGGGGTGAATTAGTTACCTGTGTGGATGAAAGCGGTACTGAGGTTGCCAAGGGGTTGGTTAATTACGATGCAGTCGAGGCCGCCCAGATTCGCGGTAAATCGACGGACCACATCGAGTCGATTTTGGGATACACACGAGAGCCGGAGCTAATTCATCGAGATAGCCTAGTAATCCTTTGAACTTCGATCGAACGCTGAGAGGTGCGTGGCAATAGACTGGCCAAAGATGACTCAAGGCAAAGCTTTGATTCGTGTATTTAACCGAGATTTGTGTCGCGCGGCTTTGTTCCTGTGGATCAAAGATGACCGGGCCATCGTGTCGATAACCGGGACCGCAAGGACGTATGCAGCCTGCGCTTTCTCTTTTTCCCCCGCCTCGATGGCTAGCACGACCTGTTTAATCCGCGTTCGCAGCAATGATCTGCGACCGGCATTCTGCTGACGTCTTTTTTCTCCCTGGCGGGCGCGCTTACGGGCTTGTGCTGAGTTGGCCAATCATCTACTCCGGCGGCTGTTTTAAGGGGCGCGAACTATGCGACTTAATGGGCGCATTGTCAAATGATGTGGGTTGACACAGTGTTTTTAGGTGCCATCTCCGAGAAGCAGTTATTAACGCGGCACGGGCTTGAATATGCGGTAGTATTTGGCATACGGTAAATGGTAGTTGTTGTCCGGATTCATAGGCATTGCGGTCACGAGAACAATTGTCGTTGTACGATCAGTATTAGGGCGTAGTCCAAGGGATTTACTCTGAGTAGAAGCTTATTTCGTTCAACTGCGGTCGTCGGGCAAATGACAATGGTGTCCCGTGTTCTCGGTTTCATTCGCGATATCGTGATTGCGAAAACGTTTGGTACAACTGTTGCCGCCGACGTTTTCTTCGTGGCTTTCAAAATTCCAAATTTGTTTCGAAGATTGTTCGCCGAAGGCGCTTTCTCACAGGCTTTCATACCCGTACTAACTGAAAATAAAACCAACGGCGACCAAGGGGAAGTGGTGGACTACGTTGGCGCGATGGTCGGTGTTTTATCGCTTGTCCTCTTTGTTGTCGTGGGTCTTGGCGTGTTGGCAGCGCCTGTGTTCATCGCGTTATTCGCCCCCGGGTTCACTCAGGATCTGGAGAAATGGGAACTCGCCACACTAATGCTGCGGATTACATTCCCATACTTGATGTTTATTTCGATCACGGCGCTATTCGGCAGTGTGTTAAATACTTATGGGCGCTTTACTATTCCGGCGCTAACACCCGCGTTGTTGAATGTCGCCATGATTGGAGCTGCGCTGTATTTGGCGCCACTGCTTAAACAACCAATTGTTGCACTTGGGATCGGCGTGCTAGTTGGAGGTATTCTACAGTTTATTATCCAATTGGTCGCCGTTATACGACTCGGTATTTTTAAGCGCATAACATTTAATTTTTTTCATCCAGGCGTTCGACAAACCTTACGCTTAATGGGGCCAGCAATCTTCGGGGTCTCAGTGGCGCAGGTCAATCTAATGATTGATACGTTAATTGCATCGTTTTTGGAAACGGGGAGTATTTCCTGGTTGTACTACTCCGATCGACTGGTCGAGTTCCCGTTGGGTGTATTTGGTATCGCGTTGGCGACCGTCGTTTTGCCGAGCTTGGCCCGATCCCACGCGCAAGGACAGCCACAGAATTTTTCTGCTACCTTGGATTGGGCGCTACGCTTGGTACTTTTAATTAGCTTGCCAGCGGCAATCGCATTAGCGCTACTAGCCGAGCCGATACTCAGCACGTTGTTTCAATACGGCGTGATGACCGAACGGGATGTG
>CAYFFH010000202.1:0-5941 GCA_964342175.1 uncultured Enterobacteriaceae bacterium
CATCACAAAAGCACTAGCGTCATCGTTGGGCAATCTGGTCTCACCGAAGGCGTCATCAAAGAATTAAATTCAGCCCTAAATGCGCATGAACTGATAAAAATAAAATTGCCGGTGGGTAGTCGTTTAGACAAACAAGCCATGCTTAATGAGTTATGTACCAGTACTAGGGCAACATCAATACAGCTCATTGGTCGCATCGGGATTATCTACCGTCCCGGAGACCCTCCAATTATATGGTTACCCGACGTAACTCAACCTTCTTAAAGATTCAGTAAATGTGCCTAATTCTGATCGCAAAAGATGTCCACCCCCGTTACCCATTAATTATTATTGCAAATAGGGAGGAATATCATTCCCGGCCTACTCAAAGTTTATGTTTCTGGCACAACTATCCGACGATCGCTGCAGGCAGGGACCTCACAGCAGGTGGAACCTGGTTTGGCCTTAACCTCCAGGGTCTATTCGCAGCCGTTACTAATTTTCACGAACCGACTGTCACAGAGAAGTTCGACTACTCACGTGGCAAATTGGTGTTCGACTGGCTTCGGCAAAAATCTGAATCTACACATGATCATCTTCACGACACTGATCGACTCAAACGCTATGCAGGTGTCAATATTATTTTTGGGAATATGGCCACTTTGTGGTGGGACTCCAACCGGACCAACGCCCCTCGGCAGATTCCAACTGGAATTTCAGGCCTCAGCAATGAGCTCTTAGATTCGCCATGGCACAAAATTGTGTATGGTAAACACCTTTTTGAACGAGCCCTAAGCCTCAGCTTCAGACCGGACACTTTCTTTGAAGTGCTATCCGATTGTACGCAACCGACTGGAATAACCACAAAACTATCCAGTTTTAATCCATCTCTACCTGCGGCACAGTCCGCAATTTTTATCAAGGGGCCACTTTACGGAACTCGTAGTTCAGCAGTACTTCTAGTCGACCAGCAGAACAATGTTCAGCTTATTGAACGGTCTTATGACAAAGAAGCCGCAATCGTGGGCGAAAACCACCTTAACTTTCGGCTGCAGTCCAGCACATAAATTTGCTGTGTTCGACGATCATGGATCAACGTTACCGTTTTCTGCTCGAAATCCGCATACGCCACAGACCCGGATTTAGCCTGAGCTGGTCCAAGCGCCCAGCCGTCGTCTCAAGTGCAAATTGAATTTCTGCGTTAGGCCGGTAATATTTGATCGGATGGCTTAATTCTTGCTGTGTCATGCGTTGAATAGCGATTACCTGTTTGGAACCGTCGACAAACGCAATATCCAACGGTACTGTAACACCAGTCATGTGGAACCTTGCGTGAACCGGCACTGGAAAAGAAAAAAGGAGGGAACGCTCAATAACAAAATCTGAACAAACCCCTTGAAAGCCACGCGTTCTTTGTTCTTGAGATTTTGCCATCCACGCAGCGATAACTAGTGACTTTTCTTTCTCAGCGCTAAATTCAACCCAAACCTTATTCATTGAATCCCAAAACGAGACGTCGTTAGAGCAGTCGGCCCTGATTCCTTGACTAGCAAGCACACCTACCAGTACGAAAAACAATACGGCAAATGGTGAATCCCTAAACCACTGAATAAAGCGATTTTTCAATCTTCTCTCGTACGTCGTTGGCAACCTTTAATGCTTGCAATCCATCACTGCCAGTCACGAGTGGTCGTTTGCTTTTTTTTACACAATCTACGAAGTGGGCCAACTCAGAATCCAGTGGTTGAGTTGGTTCAACCTGGATAGAAGAGTTAATTATTGGTGCGAAACCACCATCGGGCGGTCGCTTCCCAGGCCTAGAAATCTCAATCTGTTGATTTTCGAAGTTCAAAGCAAGGTAACAAGCATCGGCAAATACGCGAATCCTTCTGAATCGTTTTGCTGACACCCTGCTTGCGGTGACATTCGCGATAGCGCCATCTTCGAATTCAAGCCTAGCGTTCGCGATATCAACGTGGTTTGTCACTATCCTAGCACCAACAGCAGATACATACTTCAACTCTGATTGAATCAAGGATAGCACAATGTCGATGTCATGGATCATAAGATCAGTTACTACGTCGACGTCTGTGGCTCTATCTACAAATTCGCTAAGCCTATGCACCTCTATGAAGCGTGGGCGATTCAGTTCTTCGTGAAGCCGTACAACTCCCGCATTGAATCGTTCAAGGTGTCCTATCTGGAGTATCGTCCCTCTCTGCTCTGCTTCATTAACTATTAATCGCGCATCATCCAAGGTATGGGCCACCGGTTTCTCCAACAATACCGGAATCCCCCTGGACAAAAATGGCAACGAGACCTCCCTATGACAGGAAGTTGGTACTACAACACTTACAGCATCTATCGAATCAGCCAGACGATCAGCATGACTATAAAATTGACATTTGCATTCAGCAGCAACCCGCCGACCCACATCTGAATCTACGTCGTTGACACCAACAAGAGTCACATCTGGTAGCTGGCTATAAATCCGAGCATGTATAGAACCGAGATACCCAACACCGACAACCCCGATTTTTACCGGTTTACTCATCTAAATCACCGGACGAAGTGGTTATTAAGCACCGTAAAACGAACTGGTTTGAATTTTGACTGTATCCTGCCCAATACGATCAAAGAGCATCCTGGTCGGTCTCACCTGTGCGGATTCTGTGTATCTGCTCAAGATCATAAACAAAGATTTTTCCGTCCCCAATCTTTTCTGTACGGGAAGCATTTATTATAGTTTCGACTACTTGATCGACAATGGCTGTGTCGACCGCCACCTCCAATTTAACCTTTGGGATAAAGTCCACGACGTATTCTGCCCCTCTGTAGAGTTCTGTATGACCTTTCTGACGACCGAATCCTTTGACTTCAGTAATAGTCATACCTTTAATCCCTACTTCACCTAAAGCATCGCGAACATCATCAAGCTTAAATGGCTTAATTATTGCGGTAACCAGCTTCATTGTCGGTTCCTTTAGTTGATAATCGTTTTACAACCAATATAGACTTTCAATATAGACTTTCTTACAACATCTCCAACATGCTTTTTGCGTCACTAACCTCGAATTTTCGAGGCTCTTCAACATTCAAATGGGTAACAACTCCATCGTTGACAACAATTGAATAACGTAGGGAGCGAACACCAAAGCCAGCACCAGACATATCTGAGTCCAACCCTATAGCCTTGGTAAATTCCACATTACCATCAGCCAGCATCATCACCCGCTCACCCGCACCGTTAACATCCCCCCAGGCGGCCATTACCCAAGCATCATTCACTGAAAGACAGACAATTAGTTCTACACCTTTGGCATGAATCTGATCAGATAACTCAATATAACCTGGCAAGTGAAAATTCGAGCAGGTGGGTGTAAATGCGCCAGGTAACGCAAACAACACAACCCGTTTACCTTGAAAGAGCTCGCCAGTATGAACCGTCTCTGGTCGTTCCTTACCCATAACCTTAAGCTCAACATCTGGAATTTTTTCACCAATTTGAATCATTATTCACTCCCTGTAACAAAAAATATCCCGTCAGTTCATAGTATCCACAATTGCAACCATACCTGCCAACATGTTCCTTAATCCAATTTGCTATGTCCCATAGCCCTGCGATGGCGCCAGCGCTATGATAAATTACCCCTTTCGATGTGCTCGCTAATCATACCCAAAACACAACATGGTTTTCCAATTGGACCCTCTAATTGATCTAAGAAGCGATACTGTTACCAAGCCCAGCGAAGGTATGCGCGAAGCCATGCTGAATGCTGATGTCGGTGATGATGTTTACGGGGAAGATCCAACAGCTACCGCTCTAGAAGCCAAAGCAGCTGATCTGTTAAAAACAGAATCTGCGCTTTTTGTAACAAGTGGTACCCAAAGTAACCTCCTCGCCCTGCTAAGCCATTGCCAACGTGGGGACGAGTACATTGCAGGTAGCCGGGCACACAGCTATCTCGAAGAAGGTGGCGGCGGCGCCGTTTTAGCCAGTATTCAACCACAACCAATAGAAAACAATCACGACGGCACCATCGACCTAGCTAAAGTTGAGGCTGCGATTAAACCAGATGACTTTCATTACGCTGCTACCCGGCTATTGTGCCTTGAAAATACCTTTTTCGGACAACCTCTCCCCATCACCTATCTTGAAGAGGCAGGCTCACTGGCACGGCACCATGGTTTATCACTTCATCTAGATGGTGCCCGCATATTCAATGCAGCGATCAAACAGAATGCGCCAGTACATGAAATCACACAACACTTTGACTCCATATCAGCCTGTCTTTCGAAAGGACTTGGCGCCCCGATGGGATCAGTCCTCTGCGGATCCAAAACGTTTATTCGAGATGCAAGACGTTGGAGAAAAGTGCTGGGAGGAGGATGGCGTCAAGCCGGCGTAGTCGCATCGGCTGGACTATACGCACTCGAGAATAATGTTGAACGACTGTCCGAAGATCACAATAATGCGTTTCTTCTCTCACGGTTACTTGATCAAATTGATGGACTCGTTGTTGATAAACCAAGGGAACGAACGAATATGGTCTTTGTAACTGTGCCCGAAGTTATACTCCCCAAACTAACATCCATACTACGAAAGGCCGGCATCCTAATTTCCTGTGAGTACAACCCAATCAGACTCGTAACACATCTGGATATCGACGAAACTGCAATCTACCGTTCAGCAGATGCTTTTCGCCAGGCTTTAAGCCATTAGCCCTTGATTAACGCAATTTAACTCGTCAGGCGGCATCCTCTATATCAAGCGTCGGCGCTTCAAACTCTGACCAAAGTTTTTCTGCCTTCGAATGGACTTTGCTCGCATTTGCGCTCTTGATATGACCAAATCCCCGTATAGATTGCGGCAGTAAGGCGATCTCAATCGCAGCATCGAGATTGTGAGCAGACAGTCCTGTACACAATTTTCCGACCATCCCTTCGAAATCCTTAACCAACTCTTGGTCAAACATCCTGTCTTTACTATATCGAAACGGGTCAAACACAGTTCCGCGTATTCGACGCAATGCTGTCATCAGTCTAAATAGCGTGAATATCCACCCGCCGAACACTCGCTTTTGAATTACTCCATTTTTGAGACCCAATTTTGACATTATAGGCGGTGCTAAATTCACCTTTAGTCGATACGATCCTTCGAACATGGACTCTAAGCTTTCCCTAAATTGCTTATCTGTGTACAAACGAGCAACTTCATATTCGTCTTTAGCAGCTAGCAATTTATGGTAGGACCGTGCAGTAGCAAGTGTGAGCCGAAGCGTATTTCCTTCGATACCAGATTCGATGTTCTGCACGGCATCGACAAGTGTGCGATAACGTCGGGCATACCTTTTGCTCTGATAGGTCACTAGATGGCTTTCTAACCGTTTCACGGTTTGCGCAACAGTTTCGTCAATAGCGACCGACCGACTACCAGGGACAGATTCCAGCAAGCGAGCAATCTCATCAGGCTTTGCTGCTGCCGCCCGACCCATTCGAAACGCTTGTAGATTCATCTCGACTGCTTGCCCGTTGAGTTCAATTGCTTTTTCTATAGCCACTGAAGGCACAGGGATGCCACCAAGCTGGTACCCAAAACCCAAAATCATCAAGTTTCCTGCGATTGATTCCCCAAAAGCTGCCGAAGCGACTGCAGTTGAATCGATCGTATGGATAGAACTTCCAACACACTTTCTAATAGAAGACAACATACTCTCAACTGGAAATTGAGTGTCTGGGTCCTTAATAAAATCGCCAGACATCTGCTGATGAGTGTTAATGACAGCAACTGTGCCTGATCTCATTTTCTTCAAGCTTTCATCGGAAGCAGAAGTCACAATATCGCAACCGAGTAACAGGTCTGCGCCACTATCAGCAACATGAGTCGCGTTGATATCCTCTGGCTTCTCTGCCAGGACAATATAGCTAGTAACGGCACCTCCCTTCTGTGCCAGGCCAGCCA
>CAYFFH010000203.1:0-5894 GCA_964342175.1 uncultured Enterobacteriaceae bacterium
CACAACGTTTTTGCAAAGGAGCAACGAACGACTCTTTGAGCCGCGGGAATAGCGCATTTACCTCTACAGGACAGCTTAGCTTGATACTGTCGATATCGCTTATCGCGTCTGAGAGTCGGGTAGCCATCGCGTTGGCGTGTGAGGCGTTTTTTCGCCACAAGTCGGCGGTTAGCAAAGCCTCGAATTGGACCGCGATGAAACGCATCTTTGATGCAAGCTGTGTTGCTTGTTTACGTAAATAACCGGTATGTTGCACGAATGCATCATTGAAGAAGATGACCGCTTCACCTCCCAAGAGGCCATTCTTTGTTCCGCCGAAGCTCAACACATCTACGCCAACGTCTTTCGAAATTGCGGCCAAAGATGTCCTAAGTGCGGCAGCGGCGTTGGATAGACGGGCACCATCGACATGCAATACCATCCTTCGCTCGTGGGCGAAATCAGCGAGGGCTTGGATTTCTTCAGGCTGATACACTGTCCCCCACTCGGTCGGTTGCGTGATGGAGATGACTTTTGGTTTTGCGTGGTGGACTCCTCGATCCTCTCCTATACGTGCGGCTACAGCCCCAGGCGTAATCTTCCCGAATAAAGACGGTACTGGAACAAGTTTGCCGCCTAGAAATTTTTCTGGGGCAGCACATTCATCTGACCAAACGTGCGAGCAATCAGCGCAGTATACGGCTTCATATGAACGTGCCAAAGAAGCCAGACCAACGACGTTTGCACCAGTGCCGTTGAAGGTGAAAAATACTTCAGCATCTTCACCGAATTCCTCACGCAGCTTACTAATGGCGGATTTCGTGTAGGGATCGTCGCCATAGGGTTTTACAAACCCATGATTTGATCGCGAGATTGCAGTCAATATCTCAGGGTGTATTCCAGAGGTGTTGTCACTAGCAAAAAAAAGTAACGCTGATGATGACATTAGCTGTGTGAATACACGAGCATATCAATGTAGCTCAGGGGATTTGAATTGCGCGCGCCTATCGATCGAGCTGATATGCACGTCGAATGTGGCCCCGTCGCGGTAAATCATAATTGGGATTTCACTACCAGCCTCGCCTTGGGACCAGATGCGGCGGAAGAAATCAGCTAAATCTCGGGTTCTTTCCCCGGCTACACCGATGACGACGTCACCCGTTCGCACGTCCGCCTGCTCTGCTGGACCTCCATCGAGAACTCCGGCAACGACCAGATTTTCTGGGGATTCTGTGACAAATAAACCGAGCCACGGTCGGGGTGACTTTAGGGTCGTGCCATAGTCGAGCATTTCTTTCATGATCGGTTTCAGAATGTTGATCGGTACGATCATGTTTCCAGCCGCAATTTTGGGAGCTACGTTTTCAACGTACAAGGATCCTATTCCGACGAGCTGTCCAGTAGCCGAAATTAGTGCTGCACCTCCCCAGTCAGGGTGGGGAGGAGAAGTGAAGATTGCTTCGTCCAAGACATACTCCCAATAGCCGGCGAATTCCCGTTTCGCGATAACCGTCGCATCAAGTGATTGGCTGATACCACCACAGCCAGCGACGACTACCTTATCACCGGTCGAAATGAGATCGGAATCACCGAGATCAAGGTTGGGCAGGTTCATTTGAGCTAGCGGTTGTACGAGCCCAAAACCAGTTTCGTAATCATATCCGACTACATGAGCGGTAACTGCTTGCCCGTTCGCACCGATCAGCCATATCTCTTCCGCCTCCGCAATAACGTATCCAATCGTTACAACGAGTCCTGTGTCTAAGATACGCACTCCGTGACCAGAGCGATCTGTCCCAAGGAAGGACGCGGTGAAGGCATCATCTGGAATGCGTGCCCGTACCGATACGATCGATTCTAAGGCGGATTCGAGATCGTAGGTCAAATTCGCTTGCGTAGGCCGGAGGCCTTGGCTAATTTGGATTTGCTGTTCGATTTTGTCACTCATCAGTTTACACAGTTAAATTGCGAATAATGTTTCTAATCTCGAGCAGTGTACCGATGCCGCCCGATTTAACCACCGTCGACCGAATTAGCTAGATGCTAAGGGTGAGGGCGATATCCTCGTGGGTACTATCAACATTTAACGTAAGTTTTCCACTCGTCGGTAGCAATGGAACAATAAACCCTTTCGTTCACCCGAGATTGTACTCATACGTTCGGTCTCGCGGTATCCGAATTCGGGATTAGTGACAGTCACTTCACGCACTATTACGCAAAGTTATTGTTATCGAAAGTAATCTTAGTATTTATTCAGGCTCGACTCCGAGCGTTACCAAAAATCGGGATACCATATTGTACGTTGCAATAACTCCTACGATTTCAACTACGTGTTGGGGGTCTGGTAACGCTTTTTTAACCTCAGCAAATGTTTCTTCAGTCGGTGCGACGTGGATACTTATCTCTCGAGTGAGCGCAATTACTGCACGCTCGCTCTCGTTAAACATTGACACATCCGCATCGCTATTGACCAAGGAAGGCAGTGCAGCCACTTGAAGATCGTTCGCACCGGCGGCGATCAAGATGGGAAGGTGGTGAATGTATTCGTAATCTGCGCGGTTGATGATAGCAACAAGGCAGATTGCTAATTCGCACAATTTGGCTGAGACGGCTAGCTCTCCCCTAACGTTGCCGAGGAATGTATTCCAACCTTTGGCGAACGGGGGACTGTGGAGAAGCATCCGGTCGAGGTTAAGAAGATTGCCACCCCGACGTTTGCGGATCTCCTCGACTATCCCAGCGGGTTCTCTGATGTGAGCTGGTTTATAGGGAATTCTTGCCACAATATTTGTTTAGTTCGCTGTCATTAACATAATTCGCTAACGCTGATATTGGTCAAAGTTACCGTAACCTCAGAGTATCCCTATGCTGCTTACCTCATTAAACGTTCAATTTGTTATGCTAATGTCGACCAAATAGCCATCAAACGCCACGTAGTCAGCAAGTACACTGGCAAAGTCAAGTGCTTGAGAATAACACCAACCAACTGCTTCTACGTAAGTGTTGCCATTATCGAAGTTGTAATAGTTTGTATTCCCTTTCAATGGGCAATGTGATGATTTATCGGAGGCCTGTAATAAATCCAACCGCACGTCAGATAAGGGGAAGTAGGGAACTGGATCGTATATGTGGTAGCCAACTTCGGAGAGCTTCAGTATTGTCCTCGACTCCGCAACGATAGTCTCGCCAATCTTTGCAACATATAACTGGTCCATATAGGTGTATTCCATAAAATGTCGGGGTTCATCCGGTCTATGGATAGCGTCTTTGACTAATGTGATCTGCTCCATGGCTATACCTCTGGTTTTCAATCGGCGTGGATGGCCGCAATCAGCTCATCCCAGCGGCTAAAGCTTGTATTAGACCCCATTGCCATGTAGAGCGAAACGCGGTCAAGTACGCCGTCATAACGGTCACGCAGTTGGGATCCGACTTCCCCGGGCGGGCAAATAATTGCGACCTCCTCGATCAACCTGTCCGGCAGGGAGCTTGCCATTTCGTCCAACTTGCCTACACGCATTAGACTATTAAGCCGTTTGCCGAGGTCACCGAAACCATGATGTTGTAGCAGCGCTCCGTAGCTTGGGGTCGAGCCGTAAAAAGCTACCTGCCTACGCACGTCAGTTTCCATTGCCATGCATTCGGACGGAGTGTCGCCGGTAATAACAAAAACCGGTGCATAGATCTCCAAATCTGAAACGGATTTGCCGCGTTTTCGCGCTCCTTCATCAAGCGCTGGTCGAACGACGTCATTCAAATAACTAACTGAATGCATCGGGTGTACATGGAAGCCGTCGGCGATTTCACCTGCGGCGCGACACATACGCGGATTTACTCCCGCAAGATATATCGGAATATCAGGGTATTCGATTGGACCAGGATTGAAAAATGGGTTGATCATTTTGAAGTGATAAAACGGGCCGTCGTAATTTGGCCGCGTGTCGTTTTGGAAAGTGTCCCAGATCGCGCGCACGCAGCGAATATAATCTGTTACACGTGCAGCTGGATTGTCAAAGTCTGCAGAGAAGCGACGTTCGATATGCGCGCGGACTTGGGTGCCTAGACCTAACCGAAGACGACCGGCAGAATATTTTTGCAGATCCCATGCTGTTTGCGCCATAGAAAATGGGGTACGCGCAAATGCAACAGCAATATTGGTGCCGATTTCAATACGTGTGGTCGCCGCTGCCGCATATGCTAGGGGAAAAAATGGATCGTTGGTAGCTTCGAAAGTCCACGCGCAATCATACCCTGCCGCTTCAATTTCTCGCGCTCGTTTCCCTACGGAACTGGGTTCGAGCGCAGGCATTAGGGTATCAATTTTCATTGGCGGTTCACCATTTGTAATATGTGTTTTGGTTTAATTTTAATTAGAGCTTCGAAGCCTTGGTGATGGCTTCATGCAACAACGCGCAACCAGCTTCCACAAAACGCCACATATTGGTTTCTCGATCGCGACTGCCAGTTTCGATCTGCCGGGTCAACGTTATGGGTCCCACGACGGCGAGGGCACAGACACCAGGTGCGTGGCCATAGCGAGAACCTGTTGGTCCCGCAACACCGATTTCGGCCATGCCCCAGGTTGCGTTTAGGTTTTCGCGCATTGATTGCGCACACTGTATGACGTAATTATTGCTGAGCGGGGCCATGCACTGCAATATCTCGTCGGGTATATTCAGGAGTAGCCGCCTTGCGTCGAGAGTATAGATGACGCTGCCGCCGAGATAGTAGGAAGAAGCTCCAGGCGTTGCGAGGAGCGATGCAGAAATCAGGCCTCCGCTCGAAGATTCGGCAACGGCGATTGTTTCATTACGACTTTTTAGCGCGATAACAACGTCGGCACAGTAGGTTTTAAGAGAGGGCATCATTATTTGTATACCATGGAATTCAGGACGGAAGGTTAAGGGATTTTGAATGACGAATATATAATCATGGCCGCGTATTGTATGTTACGTGTTTCAGTGAAAAAAAATTCGCCTTCATTGGCGTCGAGATAACCATGGGTGAGATTGCTTCGGTCTTTGAGGCACATGTCTGCCGCTCGTACGGGGACTACCGCGATTTGACGATCGAAGAATTACCATTGGTGGGTCCGGCGCGAGGCGAGGTTTTAGTTCGCAATCAAGCATTTGCGGTTGGATTTCCCGACCTGCTAACTATACAAGGGAAATATCAACGTAAACCTTCGTTACCGTTTGTTCCAGGCAGCGAATTTTGCGGTGAGGTAGTCGCGGTGGGAGAGGCCGTGGACCAGACTCGTATCGGCGATGTCGTTATAGGGACGGTCCTACTAGGTTCCTTTGCGAAGATGGTGGTTGCCGCCGCTGAGAATTGTATGGTACTCCCAGAATCGTACGATTTTGTTACCGGCGCCGCGTTTCACACTGCCTACAGGACTGCTTATGTCGCACTCGTTGAACGCGCCCATCTACAGCCTGGCGAGACGTTATTAGTTCATGGCGCAGCAGGTGGAGTCGGTTTAGCCGCGGTCCAACTGGGTAAAGTGCTCGGCGCACGCGTCATTGCAACGGCATCGAGTGCGGAAAAACTCAAATGGGCGAACTCTAACGGGGCAGATCATATTCTAGATGTTGCAACCCCGTCTTTTCGAGACGCGGTCAAGGAGTTAACGTCAGGTGTTGGAGCTGACGTGATTTTTGATCCCGTAGGTGGTGATGTGTTTGACGAATCGCTACATTGCGTCGCGCCATTCGGCAGAATCCTCGTAATTGGGTTCGCTAGCGGCCGGATCCCGACTGTTGCTGCTAACTATCCATTACTCAAACAAATGTCGATAGTTGGTGTTCGTGCGGGGGAATTCGGCCGACTGGACCCAGGCGGCGGTCGCCGTGTCACTAAGGCATTGCAGGACCTGGCGAACCGAGGGAAGCTGCACCCGCACATCCATAAGCGAC
>CAYFFH010000204.1:0-5872 GCA_964342175.1 uncultured Enterobacteriaceae bacterium
TCGGCCATATCAAAATCGAGCCTACCCTTATGTTGGCTGATTGAACCGCCGGTTACCGGAAATGGGATCAGTGAGCAAAGAAGGTGTAAGCAGGTATGTGTGCGCATGTTCCTATAGCGGTGGTCCCAATCAATCGCCGCATGCACGGTGGCGCCGATTTTTGGCAATGTCGTGTTCTCGGCGCATAGGTGTACAATCGATCCACCGGATCCATGGCGTGTATCAACGATCGTGATCTCTTTCCCATTGCTAAATCGTAGGACGCCGCTATCGCCTGGTTGGCCACCGCCCTCTGGGAAAAACACGGTTTGGTTAAGTACAATGCCTCCATCCACTATCGATTTGACAGTCGCGTTGGCTGCTTTTAAGTAAGCGTCTTTGCGGAATAACTCTTGGGTCACGAATGCGGTTACTTAGTCTCGATCAATAGTTCCCGATAGTTGTTTAGACTTGTATTGCGCGCCGAGTGAGTTACTGGAACCCGTCGTGATGGATTGTTGATTACTACTAGTTCGTCCCCCTCTATACGGATTGGTACGACATCCCCACTTTTTAGATCGAGGGTTCCAAGATCATTGCCGTCGGCATCAAATACTTCGAGTGGCGCGCCATCGATCACATAAAAGATATAGTCCAGCTCGTGGGTATGCAGCGGTGTTTGTTCCCCCGCTTTAAGGTTAAATTCCCAAACCTTGATTTTATCGTCTTCGAAGACGATTTTTGATCCGACTCCTGCCATTATACTGTCCCCCGATTAGCCTTTAGAACTATGAAAAGAGGTATGAGCACGCGATCAACTAGGTGATCATTACGACCACTTTACCCATTGCGCGTCGCTCCGCCAAGTCGCGTATAGCAAGGCCTGCGTCGTTTAAGGTGAAGCGTGCAGAAACGTAAGGCTTGATCTTGCTCGCATTATATAATCCGATGAGCTCTCGGCTATTTTGTTGACTTTCAGCCGGGTCGCGTTCAGCAAATGAACCCCAAAAGACACCGACGATCTGGCAGCCTTTCAACAGTGCGAGATTAAGCGGAATATTTGGGATCCCAGCTGGAAAGCCGACCACTAGAAAGCGACCCTCCCAGGCGATTGCTCGAAGGGCAGCCTCCGCATAACTGCCGCCAACCGCGTCGTAGATGACGTTCGCACCAGCACTACCAGTTGCTTCCTTGAACTCGGTGGCGAGTTTTTTGGCTGAGACCTTATCAATTGACCCTACGGGATAGACGATTCCAGAGTTCGCGCCGTGCTCAATCGCGAGATCTACCTTTGCCTGTGTTGATGCGGCGGCAATCACGTTCGCCCCCATCGCGACGCCGAGTTCAACAGCCGCTAGGCCAACGCCTCCGGCCGCGCCTAAGACGAGCAGTGTCTGGCCACTTTGCAATGTTCCGCGTTGTTTTAAGGCATAGTAAGACGTGCCGTAGGTGAAAATAAACGCAGCGGCTTCGTCAAATGGCATCCCGGCCGGCATAGGTAAGCATTTCGTTGCTTTAGTCACAACCTTTTCTGCCATGCCACCCCAGCCTACTAGGGCGATGACCTTGTCCCCGACGGCCAAGTCTTGGACATCGTTTCCTACAGCGTCGATTTCGCCTGCCACCTCACCCCCGGGGGAGAACGGCCGATCAGGTTTGAACTGGTATTTGTCTTGTATGATGAGCGTATCGGGGTAGTTGACGCCGCAGGCATGAACCCGCACGCGGACCTCGTCTGAGGCCGGTTCGGGCGCTCTGATATCATCCAGGATTAGTGTTTCTGGTCCGCCAGCAAATTGGCTGAGGATCGCCTTCATCGAACGTCTCCTATTTTATTGTATCGAACGCCTGTGAAAAGCCTTAGTACGCAGTGTAACCCGAAGGCAGTTAGGTCGCCCAGATTGGAAAAGGAAGTTGGGGTTTATTGTGAAATTGCAATGGATCTAATCAACCATGGCGTTTGGCGCAATTTAGCACCTAGAATAGGCAAGCCGACACGGCATCTAATATGAGGTTGATCCAATGCCCCGCCAAGTGATCCGTTTGTTGTGTTGCAGCGTTGTCGTTGCGACGTTTTGCGAAATCGCGTTATCCGATGACGACACTAATATCGGTCGCAATGCGTTCGAGTTGGCTTGCAGTGGGTGCCATAGTGACGAACTGGTGGTGCCGCGCGCGATGTCGCGGACGCAGATGGCGGAGTTACCACCAGAGAAAATCTTCAAGGTGCAAAAAGAGGGGCTGATGTTGATCCAAGCAGCTGGTTTGAATGAGATCGAAAAACGTGCCCTTTCAATATACGTTTCAAAGATACCATGGGGTACTGTCAGCGACCAAAAAGCGGTGGAGAAACTGTCGCAATGCGACACGTCGACGCCGCTTGCGGCGGATGCACTTGAAAAACCGCACTGGTCGGGATGGGGCCTAGATTTGGACAACACCCACTTTCAACCTGCCGACCGAGCGGGGTTGGGTGTGGATGACCTCGAGAACCTAGAACTAAAATGGGCACTTGGCTACCCCGGCGCGACCACGGTTACGACCCAACCCGCGGTCGCAGGTGGGCGTATCTATCTAGGTGGTCCGAATGGCGGTATCTACGCGCTGGACTCTAAAACGGGTTGTGCGCATTGGAAGTTTGAGACCGGTGGTGCGGTGCGCGGGGCGATTTTGATCGCCCAATTTGAGGATGGCCGTTTTGTCTTATTCGCAGGGGACCGGGATGCAATGTTCTACGCAATCGATGCAAATACGGGCGAACTGTTGTGGAAGGATAAGGCTGACGATCATAAGTGGGCGCTTATCACGGCATCGCCGGCGTTATATGGTGGTATTGTTTATGTCGGCTTGTCCTCCTTCGAGGAACTTGCGGGTGGTTCTGATGTTTATGAGTGTTGCACGTTTCGGGGCAACGTCGTGGCTTATGTGGCGGCCACGGGGAAACGGCTGTGGAAAAGCTCGACTATCCCCGAGCCGTTAGAGAAGACTCGGCAGTTGGCGAATGGTACACAGCTGTGGGGACCGTCTGGGGCGGCTGTGTGGTCGCAACCGACGATTGATCCAAAGGCAGGTGTACTCTACGTCACCACAGGCGACAGCTATTCGGCGCCAGCAGCCGCAACCAGCGATTCGGTACTCGCAATGGATTTAAAAACGGGTGAGATCAAGTGGCATGTGCAGACGTATGCGGGCGATGCGTTCACCACTGCGTGCGTCCTTCCGGATGCTGATCCGGCGCAAAAGGAAGGCTGTGGACCGGACGTCGATTATGGTTCCTCCGCAATCTTACGAACGTTGCCGGATGGACGCCGGATACTTCTGGCGGGGCAAAAGTCTGGCGTTATGCACGCACTTGACCCTGACAAACGTGGCGAGATCCTTTGGCAGAAGCAACTGTCGCCCGGCGGCGTATTGGGTGGTATTGAGTGGGGTTTCGCCGCGGATGACAAACACGTTTATGTTCCGATTTCCGACGTGTGGGAAAGTAGCAGCGCTCCGGGCCAAGCGGGCGGAGTCTATGCATTAAATTTCGCTGACGGTAGTGAGATTTGGAATACCCCTGCTGCGACACCAGATTGTCTCGATCGCGCCGGATGTAATGCTGGGCAGCCTGCTGCCGCGACTTTAATCCCTGGTGTCCTGTTCTCCGGCTCGATGGATGGACATATGCGTGCCTACGATTCAGGGACGGGGAAAGTGATCTGGGACGTCGACACAAAGCGTGATTACACTACCGTGAACGGAGTGCCGGGTAATGGCGGCGCTATCAAAGGAGCAGGGGTGACAGTAGTCGATGGATGGTTGTTTTTTGGTTCGGGCTACGGGTTGTGGGGTTTGCCAGGGAACGTGTTTTTGGCGTATGGGCCGAAGTAGAGCGTCGCTCGAGGTAAGCGTATTTCCGAGTCCGAAACATTATTATTGTTGTCTTTTTGAAGATGATTTGATTTTGGTCGTACGCTTCGTGCAGGGTGTGCTTTCGCGATTTTTCCGGTTTTGGTCTAGGCGAGTGGATCGCAGCTTTCGCCGGATTGATGTCGAGAATGAAGGACAAATTATGTCGGGCTTGTGAACTGCGCGGGCATGGAAATCGGGGAGGGACTACAGAAGTATTCCTTGTATTGGAACGCAATTATTAGCCAAAGCTACTGGTTTTCACCGAGAGATTCAGGGGACTTTGGCCCACCACATTACACGAGGAAATAATAATCATGACAAGATCAGTATGTGCCATTGTTGGCGGGGGTGAAGGTCTTGGGAAATCGCTCGCCCGGCATTTCGCCGTTAACGGTTTTGACATCGCGTTAATGTCTCGTTCCGAGCTGGGCAGCGCAGCAGCGCTTGGGGCTGCACGTGACGGTGCGCCGGAAGCCGCAGTCCAGTATTTTAAAGCCGACGCGATGAGTCCAGAGACTGTTGAACAAGGTTTGATCAAAGTAGCGGTCGATATGGGCAAGATTGACGTGTTGATTTACAACGTCCGAGGCGACATGATTGCTGAGCCACCGCTGGATATGAGTTTCAAAGAATTGCGGGATATTTTTGAAATAGAAGTTGTAGGTGCTCATGCGGCGGCGCGCGCAGTAATGCCGGCAATGATCGAGCGTGGCCAAGGTACCGTTATCTACTCAAGCGCGACAGCCGCGCTGCGTGGATCCGGGAGCTATCCGCTTTATGCGATCGGTAAGTTTGGTTTGCGTGCCCTGTCACAAAGTCTGGCGAAAGCCTACGCACGCCACGGTGTGCACGTCGTGCATGTGCGTTTGGATTGTGAGCTAGACGTTCCTATTGTGCGCGAATACTTCGGTGACAAATTAAAAACGGAAGACATGGCGAACACCGATGATGTTGCCGAAAGCTATTTGTGGGTGCATAAACAACCGAAATCCGCGTGGAGTAATGAGATTGAGATTCGCCCGTATACTGAGAATTGGACGTTTTAATAGACCCGGTTAATAAATCAGAGTGCAGTGGCCGAGATCCAACCCGGTGCGATTAGTCCCATGCTTCGATTCAACTACCGGAGATCGAAGTTACTGGCATTAAGGAACATTCCATTTAGTTCGAATTTTGCACACACGTGCAGCGCGCACCGTTGGGCAACTGATCGGTTTTTAGATATTACTCTCCTGGCATTTTACTGCGGTAGCATTGCAGCGAAGTCGGATACTTTAAATTCTGCGCAGACCTCCCCTTTGTCGTCCAAAAATTCCACCAACTTGTCTTGGTCACCGCGATAGCTACCGAAGATAACCGTCTCTTCAAGAAATTCTTCCACGTGCGTGTCGTTGTAAGGTTGATAACAAAAATCGCCAGGGCCGAATTCTACCCCCGTCGTAACGTTTTTTACTCGACCTTCAAGAACGAGGATGGATGTCTCGCAAGTGTGTCGATGCATTCCGGAATTGTAGCCGGCTGCAATCTTGAACATAAATTCGACCGAATGGCGTGACACATCGATCGTTAGCACTTTCGCACCGATTTCATCTGAACACGCAAGCCATGGTTGGTCGCTCGCCATGACTGAAGTAACTTTAATGTCTAGGGCTTCTGTTTTTTCAGCACTCATTGATGGTTATTCTCCGTCTTGCTAGTGTCCAAATTGCCAGGGCTAGGCGGCTCGCATCTTAGTGGAATTAGTTACTCGTAGCGACACCGAATCTATCGGCTATTAGAGCCCAGATTTCGATTTAGATAAAGGTTGAGTTTGCCGTTTAGTCAGGTGAATCAATATCGCAGTGGAAACCCCCCCGACAGCCATTATGGATGAGAGGAAGATGAAGTAGTGTTGGTGGCCGACCAGACCAGGAGCGTTGTCTAACAGGCGCCCACCGATGGCGGCGAAAAAGACATCAGGAGTAAATCCGATGAGTGAAATAAGACCGACCGCGGTTCC
>CAYFFH010000205.1:0-5855 GCA_964342175.1 uncultured Enterobacteriaceae bacterium
GCATCGGTGAATGAAGCGGTCAAAACCCAAATCTATCAAGGTGACAATCTAGCGAAGGGAGATCATATCGATGGTCCAGCTATCATTGAGTTCACAACTACGACAATCGTTGTAAATCCTGATGATGCGCTTACTGTCCAGGCTGACGGAAGTTCGCTGTTGAGAATCGCGCTGTAGCCGCGCCGACTTCCATGACTCAGGACCGCAAGACAGCCCATCCGGGCCCACGAATCCTGTCACCCCGACCAATTAAATCAATCGCTTCAACACCCTTTGTAGTTCTTAGAAACACACTCTCGGGCGAGTTTCTGTGCGGCAGATATGTCGGCAAGCGTCATCTGCTTTTCAAAATCGTCTCTTAACTTCCCGCCAAGTTCACTTCCATTCATCGCGGCAATGTGTCCCCACATATAGGCATAGACATAATCTTTTGGTATCCCTTCCCCAAAAGCGTACATCACACCGAGATTTCCTTGGGCAGATGCAATCCCTCTTTCCGCAGCAAGGGTGGTCCACTTCACCGCCGTCTTGTAGTCCTGTGGAACACCTTCTCCGATGAAGTACACCCCACCCAACAAGTACTGAGCATCTGCATTCCCTTGTTCAGCGAGAAGAGTCCATTCCTTGAGAGCAGTTGCGTAATCTCCTCTCTTGTAAGCGTCTACCGCTTTCTCCCAATATGCACCCCAACACACTCCCGAACTTCCAAGAAGAACGGTCAGCGTTAGGACAAGGATCAGAGTTAAGCGGTTCATTCCCAAAGTCTCTGACAAGAGGGTAAATCGGGGGAAGTTTCGTCTTGATGTATGAAGCTGCATCGGGTCTTGTTCTCCACGAATTAATCAGATCTTCCATCAATAATATTCAAGAAATATGGCGAAGAAGTGGCATCGGAGAGACAATTTCGCCTCGATTGGTATCGTCGCAGTTTCGTTATTGCTAGTTCCGGCTTCGAACTGACATCGAGTCCTGCTTGATACAGACTTCGGGTTTAGATAAGCACATTATGCTTCATAGATATTCTGGATAGTCCACACAACATTGCCGCTGTGCTCAATCTCCTGTTTATCGCTCCACTTCATCCGTGTCTTCGTCCACCAGATGGCGGCCTGTGTGCTCCCTTCAAGCGCTGACTTGTACAACGCCCCTCCGATCCGCGACACTTTGCTGAAGTACTCGAATTATTCGACGGACAAATTCGAGGGAGCCTTTAAAGCTGAGAGCCGGGGTATTTTGATTACATCGTGTAGCCGCGACCGATATAGTCGAAATCCCACAACTCGCGGTTGCGCGAATCGGTCAAAAAGTGATTGTGATGGTAGCAACGGATCTCCGCGATACGATCGCCGCGGAAGACGTACCATTCAGCGCCACGCAGGATCTCAGGTGTACCAGTCTGCAGAGGCGTCCAGCGCATGCTCCATTCGATGACCGCTTCCGGCTCCTCGACGAGGGCGTGGTCGACGGTCCAGTGTGCCTGCGTGCGAGGACCCACCTTGACCCAGTAATTGGCCAACCGTTCGCCACTCACGACAGGCGCGTGATCAACGAAGTAATGCGCGACATCCTCGGTAAATGTCGACATCATTAAGTCGAAGTCGCCAGTATTGCAGCCTTCGTAATAACGCCGGATCGTTTCAACGTAGGGGTGGTCTGATGTCTTCGTCATGGTGTCGGTCTCCGGGCGCCGCTAGTAAAGTTGACAACTATAATACGTACGCTTGAGTAAGTCTGGCGTCTCGGTCGGTTGTCCAAATATCGTGACCATCCCGCCATCCGGCAGATGACCAACCATGTCAGTCAATCGTTTGTTGAGTTCGTTATCAGGTGGTACGTAATCGCAATCTCGCGGATTATTGACATGGCGTGGCGACTTGAAATCGTCAGCGAACGGACGTCATTGCGTCCGACTAATCTTTACCGAATATTCGCGCCGGCTAAGTCTGTAATATTGTCCGCGCATTTTTGGAGAATGCATCAGCCGCTTCGCGATCATTCTCCATATTGGCTAGCGGCCGGGGTACTTCTACGCCGCGTTTGCAAGCCGGTCGCTCGCGCAATGCATCACGCCAACGCTTGAGGTTCGGTAAACCATCGGAAGACACGCCAGACCACTTATAGGTCCGTACCCAGCACCAGTTCGCGATGTCGGCGATGGAATAATCATCGGCCAACCATTCGCTTTCGGCAAGTCGTCGGTCGAGGACTTCGAGCAGCCGACGGGATTCGTTTTGGTAGCGATCTATTGCGGGTTGGATTTTCTCGGGCATATATCGGTAGAACACGTTGGCTTGTCCCATCATTGGTCCTATGCCGCCCATTTGAAACATCAGCCATTGCATAACGACAGAGCGACCTTTCACGTCTGTCGGTAGCAAACGACCGGCTTGTTCCGCGAGGTACACCATAATTGCACCGGTTTCGAATACAACAAAGTCGTCGTTGTCCGTGTCGACAATCACGGGAATGCGGCCATTTGGATTGAGCTCCAAAAACCAAGGTTCCTTTTGCGCTTCTGTACTGAGATTGATGTCATGTACGTTGTACGCAATATCGAGTTCCTCAAGCGTCACAGAAGCCTTCCAACCGTTTGGGGTCGATGCGGTATACAGTTCGATCATAGTTATCCTCGCTAGGATATTATCCGGTCAGTAGCTAGTCCGAGTGATGTCTATCGGGGTGGCCGTTTCGTTTTACGTTCCGTGCGCGTCGCAATATTAGCCGTTCTCGCGAGAGATTAGTCGCTCGCGATTTCTTCGATCTTCTGCTTCAGCACCTGTAGCGCGCGTTTGTTAGCGTTTTTGATTGTGTCCATCGATGGCGCTTCTCGCGAAATGTCGCCGAGATCTTCCAGCACAACGTGCACATCGTCATGGCCTTCGAGGGTCGCCATGTCGCCGAGCCATCTTTCAACTTTCGGAAACGCCTGCATGTCGAAGACATTCGTGAAACGCGGTTGCGTCTGACCTATTTCTACGTAGGCGGCGATGTCGGCGAGCGTTGGGCTGTCGCCAACGAGATAGCGCCCTTTAGACAACCAGCCATGCTCTAGTGCCGACAATGCGCCGGTAAAAGTTGCCTTCGCGGAATCTTGAACGCTTTGTGGAATATCGAGATCTTTACGAATTTTCGGTGCAACAAGCGCTATCGAGGCTTCGCGAATCGTGCGGTGATGAAAATGCAGGTACCAGTCAACCGTCGCACGGCGTCGATTGTCTTCGGGATAAACGTCGTTCCAACCGTGCTTTCGAGACAAATAACACATGATCGCGTGCGCTTCCCCGAGGACGAAATTAGTGTCCGGTTCCTCGATGCACGGGATCGTGCCCGCCGGGTTTTTATTCAAATAGGTCGGATTGCGGCTCCCAGACTTTCCTTCCGATCCAGGGTTTATTAATACCATTTCGAATGGCAGTCTTTTCAATATCATCAACCACATCACTGCGCGAACAGGTTGTGAGAATGGAACGCCGTATAGGATTAACGTGTTTTCAGCCATGTATTTTTAACCTAATAAATGTGTCCGTAGTTTAAGGCACTCGCTGTTAACCTTAGTCCCGGCAGTGTAAGTGGTGTTGCTATAGAGCGCGTGATCACCCACAGCGACATTGTCGGTTCCACTACTGTTGTTCAGGGCGTTGGTCCCTAAGCTGACACTAGCGGCAAACACAGCTAACGGAAAGGCGGTCAGGAGAAGTACTAGAAATACTCGGATCGGAACGATTGGGCTAATCATCGTAAGCTCCTTTAGATTTTGCTTAGTCTACAGTTGACTCCGCGCACGAAACCAATCAAACAAAGCCTGTTTGAGCTGTCATACAAGGGCAATGTAGCGTGGTGCGTGGGCTGAGAAGGGAAGAGATCCCATTCCTATCCTAAGAACGTTTCGTTGCGTCGAGCTGAGGCGAGTCGTATAAATCGCCTTTCACCTCGAGTCGCGTCGGATCAACGCCGTCGTCGAGCGTAGGCGAGCGCCACTTGTTCACTGGGTTGTCGACTTCGCACATCATCAACGCGGTGTCTGCGAGAGCTCGATGTTCTCCGGGGATCTTATCCAGAGGCCATTGGTTCAAGAAGCCGATGATGTCGCTGAGGTGCGGGCTTATTGCATCATAAAAGTCTTTAAGTTCTTCGAGCGTGCTTCCTAACCGTTTCTCAAGGCGGGCCTCCCGTGTAGGGAGGCCCCACAACTCGATGTAGTCCGATAGGTGATGGAAGTCAGCCATGGTCAATCTCTCTGTTTTTCGTCGACGGATCTACAATGGTTCATTTTTCGCCAACTACCTGGGTCACTTTGTCTTGAAAGGACCTTACACCACCCTCGATGTCGGAGACGATCATGGTGTCGATGGACCCCGCGCGATACGCCTTTTGCATTCCTTCAACGTTCACCATGTCTTGGGTTGTCACATCGCGAAAATGGCAGTAAGCCTGCTCCCAAGCAAACCATTCGCCGAAGTTTTTGGGCCAGTCGATGAAATACCACTCGAACTCCCACGCCGTACGATGCGGGGATATCGGCCACACACGTTGCAACCACATGTGATCGGTCTGAGCCATCATTACGACGTTGGGAAAGATCTGATAGTCGTCGAAGATCCAAAGAGGATCGTCACGCCTGTTTATTGCTCCGGGGTAGTGATTCGCACGAAGCGGAATACCGCTGGAGGAAGCGTCTTTGTCCGTGAACGGGGAGCTAGCTCCGCACTCCACCGCTGCTTGCATGACTGGCGTTTGAATCGGAACGCGAAAATTCTTGTCTTTTGATACGTCCGGCCGAAGGAATTCGAGCTTGGTCGGCATTCCTGGCATATCCGGAAAAGATAGGTTGCGAAGCTGGTCGGGACCAAAGACCCCTCCAATCGTTTTGGAATGCAGTGCATTGACGTGGTAGCCCTCTAGCTGTACGTCGATCATGATCTTCCAATTGGCGTCAAAGATCCCTTTCCAGCCGACTCGCCAAATCCAGTTCTCCTTGGCGAAATACTCGCCAAGCGGCTTGGGCAGCGGGCTCAGCCACTGTGCGAGCGTATGTTCGGGTTCATCGGCCGGATCAAGATTAATGAAGACAAAGCCGCCCCAAGTATCAAGATGGATTGGCTTAAGTTTCCGCTTGTCATAGTCGAGTTCTTCGAACTGCTCGGACTGGGGCACGTCTCGGATCGAACCGTCTAGATCGTAAACCCAGCCGTGAAAATTGCAGGTTAGATATTTAGCGCTACCGCAATTTTCATGCTTGAGTTGCGCACCACGGTGTTGACAAACATTGTGGAACGCGCGCAGCTGGCCGTCCTTCCCTCGGGTCACAATGACCAGTGTACTCAGGACGTGAAGGTAGAAGGTGAAGAAGTTACCGGGTTTCGAAACGTCCGATTCACGTCCGATCATCAGCCACGAACGTTTCCAGATACGATCCTTCTCCCGGTTATAGTAGTCTTCCGAGACGTAGCGCGAGACAGGTATCTCCGCTTTCCCGACATCTCGGATCGGTGTCCAATCCATTTGGTGAGGGTTGCTGATTTCAGGCATCGTTCATCCTATCGTGATTCCATGAATCGCGCAGCATCGTACTTGCACGTTGGGACTGCGGTCAAGGATTCCGGCATCCAACGTCCAGCTCTCAGCCGTACGGACTAGGAACTTCTGCATTTAGGCACTCCGTTAGAGCAGAGCTTATGCCTAAGTATCAATCGAACACCAGTGTCGGGTGCGGGACTCGCGTCACTCAGTGTGCTGTTCGTTCAACCCAATGCTTAGCCCATTCCTCCGGCGTCATAATCTCAGCCGTTACCGTTGCAACACTTTGAGTGACTTCGGCTGCGATTTGAGACGGTACGAGTTAAAACTCCTTGAAG
>CAYFFH010000206.1:0-5842 GCA_964342175.1 uncultured Enterobacteriaceae bacterium
ATCCGTGGCTCGCCATCCCCTAGAATCCGTGCCCCAGAATCGATCAGTTGCTCACGTGCCGCAATGATCTCCTCCACCTCGTAACAGATATGATGCATACCTCCATCTGGATTCCGGTCGAGATATTTGGCAACCGGTGAATCGTCATTCAGCGGGTGCAGCAGCTCAATCTTGCTGTTTGCCAACTCTACGAAAATAGTCGTGACTCCGTGCTCAGGCATTTCGACCGGTTCCGACACGCTAGCGCCTAGCGTCTGGGAGTAGCTTTGTGCTGCTGCCGCCAGATCAGGCACAACTATAGCAACATGATTGAGTCGTCCTATCATTATTATTTCTCGTTAATATCGTCAGGTTGGAATAGATCGAGTAAGCGGAGCGCAGCCGTCGTAGGTGGTAAATTGCCGCTCGCAACTGCCGCTTCTACTGAGTGAAACTCTGCCCGGACCTTCTCATTTGTCCGAAACCTCCGACCTAAGACCTCGTTTATCTCAGCATACAGCCATGACTTAGCCTGTGCGCTCCTTCGGATTTCGATCTCTCCGAACTCATTCATTATCCGACGATAATCACAGATCTGCCGCCAACTTTCAGCGACCCCACGGTCACATAACGCAGAGCAGACTGCAACGCCCACATCCCAGTGGTCCGAGCGGGAACGGATTAATTGCAACGCGAGGCGGTATTCGCTTACCGCTTTATTCGCAATATCCTCCAGCTCACCATCCGCTTTATTTACAAGAATTAAATCGGCTAGCTCAATAATACCCCGCTTGATCCCTTGAAGTTCATCACCGCCCCCTGGCGCGAGCAGCAACACAAACATATCTGTCATCTGCGCTGCCATCGTCTCCGATTGACCTACTCCGACAGTTTCCACTACGACGATATTAAAGCCTGCAGCTTCGCAAAGTAGAATTACCTCACGAGTACGTGCGGCAACTCCGCCAAGGGTTCCTCCAGATGGAGAAGGACGAATAAATGCACTTTGATCTCGGGCTAATATCTCCATCCGAGTTTTGTCACCGAGGATCGACCCGCCACTTAACGTAGAGGATGGGTCAATTGCCAGTACCGCTATTTTATTCCCGTCAGCAATGGCGTACTTGCCCAAGCTTTCGATAAAAGTCGATTTTCCAACTCCAGGAGTACCGCTTATTGCAACGCGCAACGCACCGCCGGCCTGCCCTGCAAGTAATTCGAGTAGATCAATCGCTTGATTCCGATGATCTTCTCGTGAGGATTCTACTAAAGTGATTCCACGTGCTAGCGCGCGCCGATCCCCGCTCGAAATAGCCGCCGCGATTTCTTCAGTTGACAGCGCAGCCATTAAGCACTACTCAAACTCGATGATAGCTTGTTCGGAGACAAGGTTTTGACCGGTTTCGACAAGACACTTGGCAACGATACCGTCTTGTTCCGCACGTAAACTATTTTCCATTTTCATCGCCTCTACTACCGCCAACTCCTGACCTGCGTCTATTTTGTCGCCTACTGCTACATTGAGTCTGACTAAGAGACCTGGCATTGGCGACAATAGGAATTTCGACATGTCCGGCGGGTCTTTTTCCGGAATCATTGCGAGTAATTTCGCTGCTTGCGGAGTAATAATTCGAATGGCCGCGCTTCGTCCTCCTGTGGACAAATGCCATTGCAACGGCTGCGCTACTACTTGTGCAATCACTTGGTTGCCGTTGATTTTTGCATCAACTACGAAATTATGCATTTTCCAATCAGTGGTCACTACATATTTTCGCCCATCTGCAGTAATTGTATAAACCTCGGATGTAATCGCTACCTTGATTTGCAATTCTTTTTGTCCACAAAGCGCAACATACTCCCAATGCGCCTTCGGATTATCATGTTCTCGGGAATCGACTTTGTTTTGCAGCACCGTTGCGATCACAGGCAAGACGTTGTTATCTGGGAGATCAACATTTGTACTGTCAAACCCATTTGGGAAATGCTTCGAAATGAAGGCCGTAGACAAATCCCCTGCCGCAAACCTCGGGTGATTCGCCAGAGCGGTCAAGAAAGAAATGTTATGGTTGATGCCCCGAATACAAAATCTATCCAAAGCTTCGCTTAAACGCTGCCGCGCCGTTTCGCGAGAAGCACCTGCAGCAATAAGCTTTGCAATCATTGGATCGTAGTATATTGAGATATTGCTTCCCTCCTCGACCCCTGTGTCGTTACGCAGCTTGGCTGACTCTAGCGGTGGGCGATAAGCCTGCAGACGTCCAGTAGAGGGCACGAAATTTCGATCAGGATCCTCAGCATAGATACGTGCTTCGATTGCCCAGCCTTTAAGCTTTATATCCTTTTGCTTGAAAGGAAGCGCTTCCCCTGCGGCAACTCGGATCATCAATTCAACGATATCGTAACCAGTTACAAATTCGGTCACTGGGTGTTCAACTTGAAGGCGCGTATTCATCTCAAGAAAATAAAAGTTGTGCTTTGAATCGACCACGAATTCAACCGTGCCGGCAGACACATAGCCCACCGCCTTTGCCAGAGCGACCGATTGTTCGCCCATCGCTTTCCTTAAAGCGGGAGTTACAAACGGCGATGGCGCTTCCTCAATAATCTTTTGATTGCGTCGCTGTATAGAACACTCACGCTCACCTAGGTACACAATATTACCCGATTGGTCGGCCATCACCTGTATTTCTATATGCCGGGGATCTACAATAAACTTTTCCACCAGCATTCGATCGTCGCCAAAACTAGAGCGGGCTTCACTTGAAGCACTAGAGAACCCGTCGATTACTTCCGCTGGGTTAGCCGCGACGCGCATACCTTTACCACCACCACCGGCGGAGGCCTTTAGCATTACTGGGTAACCGATAGCGTCGGCGGCTGCCAACGCTTCTTCAGTATTCTCGATAATACGCTCGTCACCGGGGATCGTATTTACCCCAGCCTTAGCCGCGATCTCTTTGGACCGCAACTTATCACCCATCTCTGCTATAGCCCGTGCCGGCGGGCCGACGAAACAAACCCCAGCTTTCTCTAAGCCTTCGGCGAAATCTGCGTTTTCCGAGAGGAACCCAAACCCAGGGTGGACGGCATCCGCTCCTGTACTCACAGCGACTTCGATAATTTTTTCGATTAAAAGATAACTATTAGAAGCGGCAGCCCCGCCAATACGAACTGCCTCGTCGGCCATCGAAACATTAGGCGAGTTTGCATCTACATCTGAATATATCGCGACGGTGGCGATCCCCATGCGCCTAGCGGTTTTAATAATCCGGCATGCGATTTCGCCACGATTAGCAACTAATATTTTGCCGAAAGATGGTTTTTTTGCTGTCATGTCAGATTTGGGACCATGGCCTTAATTCAAAGTGGAATATTGCCATGCTTACGCCGAGGATTTTCTAGAACTTTTGTCCCCAACATGCGCAAGTCACGGCATAGTTGACGACGCGTGTCGTGGGGCATGATGACATCATCGATAAACCCTTTCGCTCCTGCAACGAACGGGTTAGCAAACTTTTCCCGGTACTCGTTAGTTCTCTTTTGAATTTTTTCAGGGTCATTACGATCCTGGCGAAATATGATTTCAACTGCACCCTTTGAGCCCATCACCGCAATCTCGGCAGACGGCCAAGCATAGTTAGCATCACCCCGCAGATGTTTCGACGACATCACATCGTAGGCACCGCCATAAGCCTTACGGGTAATTACGGTTAGTTTAGGGACCGTGGCTTCGGCATAGGCATATAAAAGCTTCGCGCCGTGACGAATAATGCCTCCGAATTCTTGGCTAGTGCCCGGCAAGAAGCCAGGTACGTCGACAAACGTTACCAAGGGAATGTTGAATGCGTCGCAGAAACGAACGAAGCGGGCAGCTTTAGTACTCGAATCTATATCAAGGCAACCAGCCAATACCATTGGCTGGTTCGCTACAATTCCGACCGGCGCACCCTCTAATCGGCCAAACCCAATGACGATGTTTTGCGCGAATTCAGTTTGCAGCTCGAAGAAGTCACCCTCATCGATTATTTTGTAGATAACCTCCTTGATATCATATGGTAAGTTTGGATTATCTGGAATTAGGGTATCGAGCGACATCTCGCGCCGGTCCGGCGGATCATCGCAATCACGAGTGGGTGCCCGCTCGTTATTGTTAAGCGGCAGAAATCCAAGGAATCTCCGTAACATAAGAAGCGCGTCGACGTCATTCTCGAAAGCGAGGTCTGCCACCCCAGAACGTGAAGTATGAGTTTTGGCGCCACCGAGCTCTTCCGCAGTAACCTCTTCGTGGGTCACCGTCTTGACCACCTCTGGTCCGGTAACAAATAGATAAGAACTATCACGCACCATGAAGATAAAGTCGGTGATTGCAGGAGAGTACACTGCGCCACCCGCACATGGTCCCATCACCATCGAGATCTGAGGAACTACGCCGCTAGCGAGGACGTTTAATTGGAACACGTCGGCATAACCACCGAGTGAAGCAACTCCTTCTTGGATGCGTGCGCCACCAGAATCATTGAGACCGATTATTGGGGCACCAACCTTTAGAGCTTGTTCCATTATTTTGCAGATTTTACGAGCATGAGCCGCAGAAAGAGCACCCCCAAATACAGTGAAATCTTGCGAAAATGCAAACACAATACGCCCGTTTACTGTGCCATACCCGGTCACAACACCGTCACCAGGGATTTTATTGTCGGCCATACCAAAGTCATTGCAGTCATGTTCGACAAAAGTATCCCACTCTTCAAAAGTTCCTGAGTCAAATAAGATTTGCAGACGCTCGCGCGCCGTCAATTTTCCTTTAGCGTGTTGGGCATCAACGCGCTTTTGCCCACCGCCGGCGCGCGCCGCGCGTCGCTTTTCCTCAAGTCGGCGAATGATATCTTGCATGGTGACCCCTTATGTAAGCTATCTCTACGAGGCAACGGTCCGCGAGGATCCGCTGCCAGTTTGTCTCTGAGTAATCAGCTTCAGAACTTCCGCGGCGGCGACCGGTATATTAGTGCCCGGCCCATACACCGCCGCTACTCCGGCCTGCTTCAATGCTGAATAATCTTGCGGCGGAATCACACCGCCACATATAACAAGAATATCGCCAGCGTCTGCTTTATCGAGCTCCCTTATTAAGTTCGGCACTAGCGTCATATGACCAGCTGCTTGGCTTGAAACCCCTATAACGTGCACATCGTTCTCGATCCCCTGTTGAACGGCTTCGGTCGGCGTTTGAAACAACGGGCCAATGTCAACGTCAAACCCGATATCGGCAAACGCCGTTGCAATGATTTTTGCTCCGCGGTCATGTCCATCTTGTCCAAGCTTCACTACCAACAAGCGGGGTCGCCGACCCTGGGTTTCTTCAAATTGAACTACTTTTTCCTGGATTCCATTGAAAACATCGTCGCCCTTCCATAAGTCGGCGTACACACCAGAGATCGATTGCGTCTCTGCTCGATGACGGCCGTAGACTTTTTCAAGCGCCATTGATATCTCTCCAACACTGGCGCGTGCGCGCGCAGCGGCGATAGCCAGTTCTAGAAGATTTCCGACACCGTCCCGAGCTGCCGTTGTCAGTCCTTCGAGCGCATTATTGCAAGTACTTGAATCACGCTCAGTCCGCACCCGTCCTAACCGTTCGATCTGCGCTTCTCGAACCGCTGTGTTGTCAATATCTCGGATCTCCACATCTATCTCTTTTTCGGCTTGATATTTATTTACACCAACGATTACTTCTTCACCCCGATCAATTTTCGCTTGACGCCGTGCCGCCGATTCTTCTATCCGAAGTTTTGGCATGCCCGAAGCGACAGCCTTGGTCATGCCTCCCATCTCTTCCACCTCGTCAATAATTTTATTAGCTTCA
>CAYFFH010000207.1:0-5839 GCA_964342175.1 uncultured Enterobacteriaceae bacterium
CGGAAACGAGGCCATGGCGCTATCGTAAATATGGCCGGCAACTGGGGACTCAATGGATTTCCACACTATGCGGCGTACTGCGCCGCTGCTCACGGGATAGTTGGACTCACAAAAGCGGCCGCGTTGGAAGTCGCCGCTGCCAACATTCGGATTAATGCCGTGTGCCCTGGTGCGGTTGATTCACCAATGCTCGACCGTATGGTCGATCATAGTACTCAGGCGAAACAGCAATTTGGTAAGCAACTAGCGATCGGTCGCATTTGCACGTCCGAAGAGGTCGCTAACCTCGTTGTCTGGCTATGCTCCGCGGAGGCCTCCTATATAAACGGCTCGAGTCTCCCGCTGGATGGAGGCGGCACCTAGAACGTTCCTGCGCGTTTTCTAGACAGGATCACATTTATTTTCAGCCCTTAAGTGCCCGCGTTGAACTTTTCACTTTCTTAGTCCCATCACGCTTTGTAGTCTTTGGCTTTCTCGATTTTTTTAATTTTTCTGTTGTACGTGCCCTGCCTCTTGTATTGTTCTCGTCGACACCGTGGTCAAGCTCTATCTGTAATTTCCTACCGCAAACACGCACCTTACGCAAATGTTGAAAAACATCCTTCGGCATTCCCCCGGGTAGATCCACTGTACTGTACGTATCATAAAGTTTGATATATCCGATATTCTCATTATCGAGCCCTGCTTCGTTTGCGATTGCACCCACAATGTGTTTCGGCAGAACTTCGTGATCACGTCCGACAGCTATCCGATAACGTTCCATCCCAGGTTGGAGTTTTTTAACGGATCCAGATCGATCGTGCGATGATTTGCGCTTGCTTCGACTCGAATGAGTTCGACTAGACGCCTTACGCCCGCGCGTTTCCTCTTCCTTGAACCCTTGCTCAGGAATTTTCGCTAACTTAGGACTCAGCGGTCGGTCACGTTGCGCCAAAAATGCAAGCGCAGCAGCGATATCGCTGAGATCCGCGCCAAGGGTTTGTTGGTAGCTTGCGACAATTGACGCGAACACACCAAGGTCTTCAGATTCTATTGTCGAGGTAATTAACGCTTTAAATTGATTAACTCGATGATCGGCAATATCTTCCTGACTCGGTAAGAGCATCGTCTCGATATTATGTCCGGTAGCCTTCTCGATGGACCGGAGCATCCGTCGTTCCCGGGGAGCAACAAATAATATTGCTTCTCCGCTGCGGCCAGCACGAGCAGTACGTCCTATTCGATGAATATAGCCCTCGGTGTCGTAGGGAATATCATAGTTTACAACGTGGCTGATTCGTTCGACGTCAAGTCCCCGAGCAGCAACATCCGTTGCCACGAGGATATCCAAACGTCCGGTCTTTAAACGGCCAATGGTACGCTCGCGCAAAGCCTGAGCCATGTCCCCATTCAAAGCGGCGCTCGAAAACCCCCGCGCTTCAAGCTTCTCCGCAAGCTCTGCAGTTGCGGTTTTCGTTCGCACAAAGATAAGCATCGCCTCGAAGTCCTCTACTTCGAGTATCCTAGTTAGCGCATCGAGTTTGTTACGCCTTGTAACTTGGCAGTACCTTTGGCGTACTGTTGAGACAGTTACTGACTTCGATTTGATCTCGATTTCAACGGGATCTTGTAGATGCCGTTGTGCAATCTTCCTGATTGCACTCGGCATCGTAGCTGAAAACAACGCCACTTGTTTCTTCTCTGGCATGTGTGAAAGTATCGCGTCAACGTCATCCACGAAACCCATACGAAGCATTTCGTCAGCCTCGTCCAAAACTACTGTCGTGATACTTTTTAAATTTAAGGTACCCCGGCGAATATGATCCTGTATCCGACCCGGCGTCCCCACGACAGAGTGCACTCCGCGGCGTAATTGCCGTAGTTGTGAATCCATCCCTTGACCCCCATAAACCGGCAATACATGGAATCCCTTGAAATATCGCGCATATGTTTGCATGGCTTCTGCCACTTGGATCGCTAACTCGCGTGTTGGAGTCAGAACCAAAATCTGCGGATGATGCAGGCTGAGATCAAGCCGCTGAATTGCTGGCAACGCAAATGCGGCGGTTTTTCCCGTGCCAGTTTGTGCCTGTCCAATTACATCGCGTCCCTCTAAGAGCGGCGGGATTGCGGCTTTTTGAATCGGCGACGGGGTTTCGTAGCCGGTTTCTTCCACCGCTTTTAAAAGTTTCTCGTTAAGTTTCAAAAACGCGAAAGCGGTTTCTGAAGCAACCTCGCCATGGCGCTGTCTATCTCGAGTGGTAATTGCTGCGTTCACGGTTGGGCCTAAAACTGGATTGACGGGAAGGGGTGTGGATCATACGATATTTATCCGGCCGACGCTCGTTAGACGCATTTATTAACGATCGACTCAACAACTAAAACTGGTGAGAGTTCGCCAATTGACTATTGTGGTACGGACGGCTCCTTAATTAATTGTTCATATCTTTCGGAACGACTAATCGCGAAACCAGTAATTTCAACCTAAGGGCGTATCATCATCGAGATGCGATTTCTCGTTAAAGCTTTTGTCGCGTTTTGCGTATGCGCCACCGGTCTAACGGGCGTATACGGGTCGGATAACGAAGACAATCTGGGACAAGATGCGACCAGACCACGCTCGCGACTCGACCTTAGGATTCAATATCAACAGGTTGAGAGTGATGTTGAGCTAGTAAAATTAACCGCGCGAATCGATCAGCCTATTACCATCGGCAATGGCTGGAAACTCAATACACGCGTGAGCCAGGGCTTCTTTTTCAGTGACCTCCCTAGTTCTGATAATGTTGATCGCGAAACGGAAGAAGGCTTCGGAGATTTACTCACCCAGGCATTCTTTATTCCGCCGTCAGACAGTAATGTCTCTTTTGGATTCGGGTTGCGGGCGATATTCCCGACTGCAACCCAAGACCAACTCGGTAGTGGCAAGTATAGTCTAGTTCCTATTGGCGTAGTCTTGCACTTCCCTACTTGGCTTGCCTCAGGAAGCTTCATCGGCGTTGGAATTCGCAATCAAGTCGGATTTGGAGGTGATAAAGATCGTAAAGACATTAACGAACTTCAGATCGCCCCGATTGTAAACATTCGACTACCCCGGAAATCATTCGTGAGTTTTTTTCCCACGATCAGGAGAGATTGGAAAAATCAGAATGACGTGTTCGTGCCGTTCGATCTTGCGTTTGGTCGCGCCATTGGTCGAGGAAAGGTGGGATCGCTTCGCTTACAAGTACCAATGATCGACAAACAGAATCGCTATGATTGGACTTTGGAAGCACGAGTGACATTTCTTTTTTAGAACTTAACTCGACCAACGTAGATTTTGGCAGCGTCGACGTTGACAGGTCAGCTTATTTTTGTTCGGATGAGTTTGGATTTAGAATCCTAACAATAAGACGAAAACGGATAGGGTTTCCAAGGCATAATACCTCCGTCCCATAGCCGAGACTGCTACCAAAATCGGGAGATATATGGACTTTAGTAAAGAGGAACTAATAGAAGCTTACGCACAAATGCGCCTCATTCGTGAATTCGAAGAAGCGCTTCATCGCACAGCTGAAGAAAGTAATACATTTGGATTTGCGCACCTCTATGCGGGTGCAGAGGCATGTGCCGTCGGTGTTTGCATGCATCTTAAACCAACCATCCACGACGTCATCACCAGTACCCACCGCGCGCATGGACACTTCATTGCTAAAGGCGGTGATGTGAATGCTATTGCACAAGAAATATTTGGGCGCGCTGGTGGGTCAGGCGGCGGTAAGGGTGGCACCATGCACGTGGCAGACTGGAAAGTTGGAATGCTCGGCGCAAATAGCATTATCGGTGCTTCAACACCGCATGCGTTAGGCGCTGCATTCACCGCTAAGTACAAAAACACCGATGGTGTTGCTGTCGCATTTGGTGGGGACGGTGCATCTAATCAAGGTGCAGTATTTGAATCGATGAATTTTGCCAAAGCGTATGAACTACCGGTTGTATTTGTACTCGAAGATAACGGCTACGCCGAAAGCACCTACAAATCTTACACAACAGCCGGCGATCCATGCGCACGTGCTACTGGATTCGAAATTCCATCAGTGTCCATTGATGGGGCTGACTTTTTTGCCGTTGCTGGCGCAGCGAAGGAAGCAATCGATCGCGCGCGCAACGGCGGTGGCCCAAGCTTTATTCACTGCGAAGTGCCACTATTTTTCGCTCACTTCGAAGGCGACCAAGAAACCTATCGAGCGAGCGACGAAGTATCTAAACTACGCGCTGATCGTGATTGCCTTAAGTTATTCCGTACCCAAGTCATCCAAAACAACTCCATATCGTCGACAGAGCTAGATCGTTTGGACAGCACAGCTGCTCAGCTTTCGGCAACTGCCATTACTGCAGCGAAATCGGCGCCAGAACCGCCCACCGAGGCACTTTTCACCGATGTTTACGCTAGCTATTAGGGATCTGCCTCAATGCCGATTATAACAATGCGGACAGCACTCAATGACGCACTGAGACTCGCCATGCAGAAGGACCCCGACGTGTTTCTCTTGGGGGAAGACATCGCTGGTGGCGCAAATGCTCCTGGTGAAGACGATGCCTGGGGCGGAGTTTTCGGAGTCACAAAGGGTCTAGTCGGCGAATTTGGACGAGAACGCGTAGTGGACACTCCTATCAGTGAAACTGCTTTTCTTGGGCTCGCGATCGGCGCAGCCAACACCGGCTTACGGCCGGTGGTCGAAATCATGTTCGTCGACTTTTTCGGTGTTTGTTTCGATCAGATTTTGAACAACGCGGCCAAATTTCGTTATATGTACGGTGGGCATGCTAAAACGCCAATCACAATAAGAACAACCTATGGAGTGGGCGGTCTCGCAGCCGCACAACATAGCCAAGCCTTGTATTCGATTTTCGCACATATCCCAGGTATTAAAGTGGTCGTCCCATCAAATCCCTACGATGCGAAAGGACTTTTGCTTGAAGCAATCGACGACGATGATCCCGTAATCTTTTTCGAGCATAAGGCAATGTACGATGACACGTGTGATGTTCCTAACGAAACCTATTCGATCCCTTTCGGTCAAGCCGCGATCAAGCGCCAAGGAAGCGATGTGACCATTGTTGCGCTAGGCCGGATGGTCGGGTTTGCTGAGGCTGCGGCAGCGCAGCTCGCTAACGATGGAATTAGTTGCACCGTTGTTGATCCTCGAACGATATCACCATTAGATAAGTCGACCATCCTCAATTGCTTGAGCCGAACCGGCCGGCTTGTCGTCGTCGATGAAGGTCATCCACGTTGTGGATTCGCGAGCGATGTCGCTGGGATCGTCGCTGAACAAGGCTTTGCTGACCTCCGAGCACCGATATTGACGGTTACTGCACCGCACACCCCAGTACCGTTTGCGACGAATTTAGAAACCGAATATCTGCCGTCGACTGCTGATATTGTAGCTACAGTTCGGAGCATTGTTGACTGAACCTTCCTAGCCCGCAGTCCATCCGCCGTCGATCAGTATTGAGCTACCCGTGATCAATGCCGACGCACTAGATGCTAGGAATACCACCGCGCCCATAACATCTTCTATTTCACCGATTCGGCCAAGTTTAATTTTCGATTTTATCCACGCAGCCCGTTCCGGATCGTCGAAGGTCTCTTTAGTAAATGGAGTCCTAATAAATGTCGGACAAATAGTATTAACCCGTATTTTGTGCTCACCAAGTTCGATAGCAAGTGCGCGGGTTAGCCCCTCTATCGCATGTTTTGACGCGCAATAAATCGTTCGATCAACCCCACCGACGTGACCCATTTGAGAAGATGTATTAATAATTGAGCCACCCTGCCCCATTACTAACATTTTTCTTACGACCGCTTTAGCTACAA
>CAYFFH010000208.1:0-5838 GCA_964342175.1 uncultured Enterobacteriaceae bacterium
AATATAATGAAAACTAGAGTTGTAAAGTTTTTTAACAAGCTTTCTTTTATTTTTAGAGTTTTCTTTAACGGGTATATTTGGAAATACAATGATTGCCTGAATCAAACTTGAATAAAACTTTATGAAATTTGAGTATAAGAGATAACTCTGTAGATTATTAGAACAAAATATTATAATTTTTGAACCCATTATTATTATGCAAATTTTATGCTTGTATTTTTTATATTTGTAACTTTTGTTGAATGTATGAATATAAAATTATATATGTAATTTTCTTTACGGAAATCATGGTGCAAAGCATAATTAAATTTACTAATATTAAATAATTCATTTCCATCAAAAAAGTAGGCTTCGTAATCTAATTTCTTCAAAAATTCAGTAACTGATTTTATTGAATTGGATTTATGTCTCTCTTCTATTTCGATTATCATATTAGGTTTTTCTCTTTTAATTGTATCTAGAGAACCACGTAAAACTGCTGATTCATGCCCTTCTACATCAATTTTAATTAATCCCACATTTTTGAATTCTAAATCATCCAATTTTTTACATGAAATTTGTTCAGTTTGAATATCGCCTTTTGCACCAGATAAATCATTTGATTTCTCTAAAGTGGAACGACCTGTGTCTAATGATGGTATACGTATGATGGCTTTGCCGGATGAGTCGGAAAGTGCAACATTCTCAATTTGTATTTGATTTTTTCTGCGAAAAAGATAACATAATTCCAAGAATTTTCTTTTTACAGCTTCAAAAGCAACTACCGATTCTGAATAATTGAGAAGATAGAATGAATAAGTTCCATATGAAGCACCGATGTCCAATGACTTTTTGTTTTCATCGCATAATTCTTTTAATATTATGATTTCTCTCTCAAAGCTTCCTGCCCTTTTAGCTCTCAAAGACAGATAATAATTAGGATGTGTGAATTTTAAAAGCCTGCGAACTGCCGATTTGATTGATTTATTTATTATAGCCATTTCTATTTCTATAAAGTTTAGAATCTACACAAGACTGCATGTTTTCTATTTTAAGATTCATATTTAGAAAATCTGAAATTTGTTTGCAGATACTTCCGGAATCATAAATGCAGTCAATATAATTTACATAAGTGACATTAATATTCGAACAAAGAGCCAGCCATTCCTTAACTTCATCTATATGTGTATTGAAAATATTTTTCATTTTTGAATTTGAAATGTCATCAGATGTACCTAACCTCTTCATCATCTTTCTCTGGGATGACAAAGTTTCATCTAAATCACGAAGCATAAAAATTATGTCGTAATTTAAGTCAGATGGTAACAACTTCAAAAAATGTGAAACGATTTTAACTACTTTACCTTTAGCATTGTAAAGCCAACTTTTTTCTTTTGCTAATTTTTTTACAGCTTCATATTCATAGTATCCTTTCAAATTATTTGTGTCAGCTTCACGAATTCCGTCCGTAACTAGAGGAATGCCTCCCGATGATAGCATTTGCATCATTAATGAGGTTCCAGAACGGGGTAATCCCGAAACTATAATCAATTTATTAGATGAAAAATTCAATGTTAATCCATATATCCTAATGCTCTAAGTCTCTCTGTAGCATCAGAATCAAAACTTGCATCTTTAGAAGCTATAACTTTAAAATATTTTTCATAAATTTTTCTAGCAATTTTTAAGTAGTTTTCGAATTTAGGATGATCTATAGGTAATTCTTTCTCTGAACAATCATTTAATATCTCAAAAAATCTATGTCGACTATTTTCTTCCCAGATTAGTTTATATTTTTTATCTCTTATACTTATTCTCCTACTTTTTTCATACATTACTATATCATCTAATTCTAAATCAGAGTAAGTTGAGGAGACACCTCTTTTGTAATCTTTAAATCTTTCAGATAATACATATTCTCTCTCTTCATCAGATAATAATGAAATTCCATCTAATTTATCAATTTTCATATCAAATAAATCGGTTATTGTGGGGAGTAAATCAATATTCTGAACTAATTTATATTCATCGCCAATTTTAGTCGAATACGGATACTTCACAAGCAATGGAACATGAATTAAATTGTCATCAAGAGTATAATAATGATCCATATGGCCATTATCTCCGAGATTTTCGCCATGATCTGCAGTTATTATTACCATTGACTCATCATACATTTTTTCCATTTTCAGATTCTGAATTATTTTTCCAATGCAGAAATCTGTGTATTTTAAAGAACCGTCATACAAATCTAAATAATTTTTTTGAGTTTCATCATTTAACTTTTCTATTCCTGCGTAATGCTTTCTAACGCCAGGAATACTTTTAGAAAGATTTAAGAATTTTCCATCGGTGAAATCTTCTGCGAAATTTGCAGGATAATAATAAGGCAGATGAGTGTCTGGGAAAAGCATAAATGTAAAATTTGGTTTGTTGCCTTTTTCCTTAATAATTTTTAGGCTGTAGTCTGTTATTTTCTTACTACCCTTGTCTGTACTAATCCCCAATTGTAATTTAATATTTCTGATTAATCTACCTATTTTGGAAGACTGAAAATCGGGTTGATTTGAAAAGCCTACATTAATTTTAGTAGAAGAACTTAACCAATCATTTGTTGCTAACAAATGACAATTGTAACCATTTTCAGATAAAATCTGAGCCAACGTTCGAACGCTATTATCAAAAATTGTATTTTCATTATGCATACCATGGTTATGTGGAAATAATCCGGTAAATATAGAAGAAATAGAAGGCAAAGTCCATCCTGCAGTTGTAAAATGATTATGATAAACTACACAATCTTTGGCTAACGCATCAATATTTGGTGTTGTCTTTCTATCATATCCATGATATGATATATGATCATAACGAGCGCAATCTATTACGATTAAAATTATATCAGTATTTTTCATTTCTTAATTTGTATTCGCCAGACTCTATTCTATTTGTCCAAATTTGGTTTTTCTTGTACCATTTTACTGTCTTCTGAAGGCCTGCGTCAATAGATATTTTGGGTTTCCAAGACAACTCCTTTACAGATTTAGAATTGTCTATTGCATATCTAAAATCATGCCCCTTTCTATCTTCTACAAAAATTATTCTATCCTCTGTTAAAGATAAAATTGAAACTAAGTTTTTAACTAACTCAAGATTGGTTAACTCGCAATCTGCTCCAAAATTGTAGACATGCCCTGATTTACCTAGTTTTATAGCTTGAATAATGCCTTCACAATGATCTGATACATATATCCAATCCCGAACATTTTTGCCATCGCCATATATTGGAACTTTATTATTAGATAATAATTTGCCAATAGCTAAAGGAATTAATTTCTCAGGGAATTGATAAGGACCATAATTGTTCGAACATCTGGTTATTATAGTGTCCATATTGTGAGTTTTGTTATATGCTCTAACAAGCATGTCTGCTGATGCTTTTGATGCTGAGTAAGGGGAATTAGGATTTAATGGAGTTTCTTCTGTAAAAAAGCCAGTAGGGCCCAAACTGCCATAAACCTCATCTGTAGAAATTTGAACAAATCTTTTGACCTGGTCCTTTGCCACCTCAAGAAGATTATATGTACCTACAATATTCGTTGTAATAAACGGGGAAGAATCCTGAATACTATTATCAACATGAGATTCTGCTGAAAAATTTATAACTATATCAAAATTGTATTCCCGAAATAAATTTGAAACTAAAACATGGTCGCAAACGTCACCTCTTATGAATTTATAATTTTCACTATGATCAAACCCAGAGGTATTATCTAAATTTCCTGCATATGTTAACTTATCTAAATTAACTACAATTTCTGGATTGTAATTTTCTAATAAATATTTAATAAAATTACTGCCTATGAATCCAGCTCCACCGGTGACTAAAAAAGAATTATAATTTAACGACATGTTTATTTTTTTTTACTTAATTTAAGATCTACACATTCCCCGCTAAATCCAAGCTCATTCAACTTTTTGTCTATAGAAATAAACTTTTTGATCCATGATATCTTTTTGTCTTTCCTCATTTTTCCTTCAGCTATTGCGGTTAAAATTCTAAAAATTGTAAAGCAATATTTTTCAGAATCTATTTTAAAATATTTTTTAGATGCTGGCATTATTTTTTCAGCTCCAACATCTTCAAAGGCAGAACCCCACTCTTCTTGTTCTCCGAGAGTATATATCTTAGTAAATATTTCTTTTACTAATGACTTACCTAAGCTAAAAATTACTCTACTATTAATTCCTCCTATGAAGAATAAAGAAGGAAGGAAAAGAAAATTTAATATTGATGAAGAAAGTGATCTACCTAAATGTTCTCTGATGATAAATTTACCATCTTCTTTTAATGCATATTTAACTTGCGAAAATAATCTATCAACCTCTTCAATGTGATGCAAACCTGCGCAGGCGACAACACTATCATAAGTATTCTTTGATAATACTACTTTATTCAAATCAGATTCAACATGCTTTATGTTCAATTTTTCAATTTTAATTCTATATTTATAATACAATTTACCCACATTAATTAGAAAAGGACTTAATTCGTGGGCTTCAACCTGCATACCTTTTCTAGACAACTCTAATGCAAGCCAACCTGCGCCACAAACTAAATCTAGTGCACGACCATTCCTTACAATACTACTATTAATCAAATCTTTTCTGTCGTAAATTGTACTGTAAATATCATGATCAAAATAAAATTTCTTCTTATCTGAAATGGAATTGAACAAACGCGGATGACTGTAGTCTATTGTCACCGGAATACCTGAATTAATCATTGATATCATTTGTTTATTCCAGTAATTTATCTCGCCTTTAACTAAACTAGAGTATTGAGATTCAGAAACCATGGTGATTATGTTTTGCCCTTCTTGCTATTGTAGTAGCTATTAAAGAGGTCTTTATATTTAGCCTCATGAATTTTTGTTATATTTTTCCAGTCATAATGTCTTTTAGCTTCATCATGTACTTCATCGAAAGATTCTAAGTTATCGATTAGCTGAATCGTCATTTCGACTATATCCTCATAACTTTTCGCATATAAACCAATTTTAGAAAAATCCTCTGAAGGGAAATTAACTAGCTGATTACTTATTTGAGGAATGTTCATAGACATTGACTCTATGGAAGACGAAGTTAAACCTCCAAAAAAAACGTGAATTCCAGAGTGATAAGCCCAATTAATATGCATTTTTCTCATTAACTTTAAAAGTTCTTGATTTGGAACGTATCCTTTTATAATTACACCTGATTTTTTTGCAATTTCCATTAATTTAGCGTCATGAAGATTGCCTTTAGTTGGACCTACGAAAAATAATTTACATGGAATAATTTTTTTTAACTTGTTGTAAGCCAAAATAATTTCTCTAGCACCCTTTATTTTTGTAAATCTTGAAATTGCCAAAATATTTATCACATCTGATTCTTTAACTTCATGTCTGATATTTCTTTTTTCAGCTTCTTTAAAATTGTATCCTGTGTTATGTAATCTAATGGATTTATTTGTCCCATATCTTTTGGAAAAAAAAGCTTCACTCAGATATCCATTAGCAAAAAGAAAATCTATATTTGAAAAGTACCTATTCTCAATAAGATTTTGAAGGGGATATCGAATTTTAGGAGAATATGGTGACCACATTTTAAAAATACTATTTTTAAAAACTGGAGGAATATGACTTCTTTGTTGAATGACTAAAGGAATGTTTTTACACTTTCTAATTATCATGTAGTTATTGTAGGAATGTAGATTTTGTAATACAACAATAATTTTAGATTTAGATTTGATTTCATCTTGTAGATATTTAATTAATGAAAAACAAAAACCATAAGATATTATATCTGTATAAGGAAAAC
>CAYFFH010000209.1:0-5709 GCA_964342175.1 uncultured Enterobacteriaceae bacterium
GATCACATCAACAATACACCACGGCAAGTTCATATATTGGAAGCGCTAGGCGCCGATCGACCAATTTATGCTCACGTGCCGATGATCAATGGCTCGGATGGTAAAAAACTATCCAAACGCCATGGAGCCGTTAGTGTGCTTGAATATCGTGCGCAAGGTTTTCTGGCTGGCGCGCTGACGAACTATCTAGTCAGGCTAGGGTGGGCGCATGGTGATCAAGAAATTTTCACGCGTAATGAGCTAAAGAACGCGTTTGACTTCGGGGGGCTAAATAAATCAGCAGCAACATTTGATTTGGATAAATTCTTATGGCTGAACCAGCAATACCTGCAAAACCTCGCACCGGCGGAGCTTGTGGCATTGGCAAACCCATTTTTTGAAGTTGCTAAAGTGCAATTGGACGATGGTCCTGATGTCGCCGCAGCGGTCGAGGCACAGCGTACCCGGGCGAAGACACTGATCGAGATCGCCGAACAAAGCCATATGTTTTACGGCGATCTTATTCGCGATAAGGACGCTGCGAAGAAACATCTGCGACCGGCGGTCGCATCTGTGCTGCAGAAAATCCGAGAAAAATTCGTGGCCGTAGAGACATGGAGTGGCGCGGCGCTCAAAGACATCGTCGAACAAACGGCGATAGAGTCTAATATGAAGATGGGTAAAGTTGCGCAACCACTTCGGGTAGCAGTTACAGGTTCGTCGGCTTCGCCGTCAATCGACATTACGCTCGAACTGCTCGGTCGCGAACGTTGTCTGGAGCGTTTAGATGGAGCACTCGTGTACATAGCTGAGCGCGCCGCGACTTGACAGACTTTCGTGCCTACCGTAGTCTGCGCGGCCTCGAACGAGTAGCCGCTAACAAACTGAAAAGAAAAAGGTTTATTGCCGATTTCCCTTTTTCTCCCTGCAATTTAAATCGGCTGTCCGGTCATGGGGCCATAGCTCAGCTGGGAGAGCGCCGCAATGGCATTGCGGAGGTCGGCGGTTCGATCCCGCCTGGCTCCACCATTACCCTTTCTCATGACTGTTACTCAGGATATCGGGCGCGTTTTGGGACGTTGTTGGCTCCATTTGATCCGTTAGGGCTATATACTCAATGACACGAGGAGCAGTCGATCGTCAAAAGTCGGCTCCCTAAGTGAATGCAGGAGGATTACAAAATGGCGTCGACACCGAGCACGCAGAAGCGCAAGAAAGTTCCTACCTATTGTTATCAGTGCGTGAACGGGCCAGATCTACTCACCGTCGAGGTGGTCGATGGTGTTGCAACGCAAGTCGAACCAAATTTCACCGCTAGTAGAGACCATCCGGCCGAAGGTAAGGTCTGTGTTAAACCCTATGGACTAGTACAGAAGGTCTACAATCCCCACCGTATTCTAAATCCGATGAAACGCACTAACCCAAAAAAGGGTCGGCACGAAGATCCGGGTTGGGTTGAGATTTCATGGGATGAGGCACTCGATATGGTTGCTGAGCGGTTGAAGACGGCCCGGGAGAAGGGTTTACTCGACGAAAATGGCGATCCACGTTTTGCCTTCACAACAGGTGGTGCGGCGACACCATTTTATTACGCTGGGACGCTGAGTGCATTTCTCGGGGCCTGGGGTCCGTACGATAATAGCCTTGGGGCTGGCGGTACGGTTAAGTGCTATCACAGTGAGCACATATACGGTGAACTTTGGCACAAGGCATTCACCGTGATGCCAGACACCCCACGTGCCCAATACGTTATTTCATTCGGCAACAATATCGATGCCTCCGGCGGCGTGACCGCGGTCCACCGGCAGGCGAATGCACGAGCGCGTGGATGGACCCGGATCCAGTTTGAACCACATCTATCCGTGACCGGTGCTAAGGCAACCGAGTGGATTCCTATTAAGACCAAGACCGATGGGGCAGTGCTGTATGCGATGTTGCACGTGTTGTTGCACGAGCATGCGGTAGAGGAACTAGACACCACTTTCCTCAAACATACGACCTCATCGCCGTATCTGGTGGCGCCAAACGGTTACTACCTTCGCGACCCCGAGACTAGGAAACCCTTGGTGTGGGACCTGCGGACTAATACCCCGGTGCCGTTTGATACCTCAAACATTGACCCCGCGGTAGAGGGCAGCTACGTGGTCCCAAACGCCATCGAGGTTGGAGCGGACGAAGAGCTTTGGTCACACGCGGATATAACAGTTACCACTGCTCACGAAAAACTCAAAGAACACGTTCTGCAACACACCCCGGAGTGGGCGAGCACGATATCCGATGTGCCGGCAGAAACTATCCGACGGATCGCAAATGAGTTTCTGGGTGCCTCCTGCATTGGTGAAACATTTGAAGTGGAAGGGAGAATGCTACCGTTTCGTCCGGTTACTGTGGTCTTAGGAAAGTCGATCAACAATGGGTGGGGTGCCTACGAATGTGTGTGGGCGCGTACTGTCATGCAGGTACTCGTCGGCGCTCTCGAAGTACCTGGTGGTATGTTAGGTAGCACGACGATACTATCGGGTCCTGACTGGGATCGGATGGTCAACGTGGTTCCAGGCGAAGATGGCTTTATGCATTTCCCCTTCAACCCAACCGATAAAGAGAACTGGCTGCGCGAGCATGAGACCCGCCACGCCCATCGGCAGTTGACCCCGATGGTGGGTGATTCGATGTTCGCCGGCTTGTTTGGATCGACATCGATTGCTTGGCTTCGGCTCCAGGGTCGCGCAGCCGAGTCGTGGAAAAAACCGAAGCCGCCGGACGTGTGGTTCGTCTACAAATGCAATCCATCGATCTCGTTCTCCGAGACTTCGCGTCTGGGTGAGACGATGGCAGAATTTCCCTTTATGGTTTCGTTCGCCTATACCGAGGATGAAACTAATCATTTCGCAGACCTCATGCTTCCGGAAGCGATCGATCTAGAGTCCACGCAATTGATCCGCGTTGGTGGGCAACACTACTTTGAGCAACAATGGGAAGCTGAAGGTTGGGTGCTGCGGCAGAAAGTGGTCGAACCGCAAGGAGAAGCCCGAGATTTCTCTTGGATCTGTACTGAACTCGCGCGCCGCATCGGCATGCTTGAAGCCTACAACGACATGATCAATGTAGGTGCTTGTGGCGTACCGTTGAAAACTGATAGTTACGACTACTCACTCGATTCCTCGACAGTGCATGAGCCAGACGTTATTTGGAACGCCGTTTGTAAGGCTGCGAGTGCAGACTTAACCGATGGTAAAGAGGTTAATGATCTCAAATGGTTCCAAGAGAAAGGATATAAGGTAAGACCCTTTTCGAGCATCAACTGGTATCTTTACCCTAAGTTGGTCGACCAGGGATTGCGCTTCGAATTGCCTTATCAGGAACGGATCCTCCGGGTCGGCCAACAACTTTCGAACCGATTACACGAAAGCGGAGTCGATTGGTGGGATACGCAACTCGAGGAATATGAGGCACTGCCAACTTGGAAGGATTTGAATAAGCTTTGGGACGGCATCATCGAGAAAAATTTCGACGTGAATGCGAGCGATTTCCCGTTCTGGTTGTTGAGCGCGCGCAGCATGCAATATGCCTGGGGTGGGAATACCAGCTTACAGTTTATCCATGAGGTGGCGAGTAATGTTGCAGGCCACGACGGCATTTTGATCAACGCCAATAAGGCAGCATCCCTAGGGATCGGTGAGGGCGACTGGATGGAAGTCAGCTCACCGGTTGGCACGGCCCATGGTCAAGCGCGTTTGCGACAAGGCATTCGCGAAGATGTGATTGTCATGATTGGCCAGTTTGGCCACTGGAAGATGCCATTTGCAAAGGATCTTAAAGTCCCTAACTTAAACGATCTCGTCCCAATGCATCCCGATTTCCTTGACGGTCACGGTTCAAGCATTGATGCGACGAAGGCAGCTGTTAAGAAAGCGGAGGCGCGCTCATGACTCGCTATGTAATGACTGCCGACCTGAACCGATGTGTCGGTTGCCAAACGTGTACTGCAGCTTGCAAGCACACTAACGCGACGCCGCCCGAGATCCAATGGCGCAAAGTACTGGATGTCGAGATGGGTGAGTTTCCTAATGTGGAGCGTATATTCATGCCAGTCGGTTGTCAGCATTGTGCGGATCCACCATGTATGCACGTGTGTCCGAGTACTGCTACTGCGCAACGTGACGACGGTATCGTTACTATTGATTACGATCTCTGTATTGGTTGCGGTTATTGCATGGTGGCGTGCCCGTATGACGCCCGCTATAAGGTCGATGAAGCGCGTTTTGCCTACGGTAAAAAACCGAGTGCTACTGAGGCTTTACGTTTCGACGAAGGCAGTCTTGGTGTTGCTCAAAAGTGTACCTTTTGCGCCGATCGGATAGACGAGGGGACGGCTAAAGGTCTGACGCCCGGGGTTGATCCTGAGGCAACCCCGGCTTGTGTAAATTCTTGTATCGCAAACGCATTGCAATTCGGCGACATTGAAGACGAACACAGCAACGTGTCGGAGTTATTGGCGGAGAATGCTTATTTCCAAATGCACGAAGAACTTGGAACTGAAACTGGGTTTTACTATTTGTGGAATGAAAAGTGACGATAAGGTTCGGATCGAAATTACAGACAAACTGGGATTGGCGTGCAGCGTGTAATTTCATGTTCGGCGGCAGCGGTAGTGGGCTTTTAGTGATGATGGCGATCTTAGCTGCGCCACGTACTGCACCTTTAGTGTTGGCGTTCGTAGCACTCGCGTTAGTCGGATTTGGTTTGTTGATGGTGTGGTTTGAGATCGGCCGACCCTGGAGGTTTTTGCATGTCTTTTTCCACCCACAGACTTCGTGGATGACTCGAGAAGGCTCAGTTGGGATCGTACTTTTCGTGGTAACCCTGGCAGGTGGGCTAATGCACTCAGTTACGATGATGTCGTTCGCGGCCATCCTCGGTCTCGTATTTCTCTATTGCCAAGCCCGGATATTGAAAGCTGCGGCCGGTATTCCGGCGTGGCGCGAGCCCGTAATCGTCCCATTAATCACTGCATCGGGTTTAGTCGAAGGGACTGCCATCGTCGTGATGTTTTTTCACGCGATGAATGCGACTGCGCCATGGATGCTCGGTCTGTTCGTCATTCTAGTCATCGCGAGACTGTGGATCTGGTGTGCCTACCGCAATGCGCTCGTACGCAGCAAGGCTCCAGCGGGAACTTTACGGGCGTTCACAAAGTTGCACCGTGAGTTTTTTATAGCCGGCTTTTTGCTACCGATATTATTTGTACTAACGTCGTTTGTACTTGAGCTTGCCATTTGGGCTACCTATTTTGCCGGTGTGTTTGCCCTTGTATCCGGTTGGCGCATGAAATATGTCCTCGTCGTTAAAGCTTCGTTCAAACAAGGCTATGGAATTGGGAAACTAAGACGAGGACGCCCGGTAGTGAAATCACCAGTGAGGCGGGAGGGAGATCCGATCCAGTTTTGAACATAGACTTCTTGGTTGCGAAACAATGAATGCGTTATCCCTACGCACTAGTGGGCGACGTCAAAAACCGTTAGAATGAGCCACTTGGTTTTCCTAACATAATCACATCTTATTGATTTATTTACAGGTGTTGCGCACCAACGCTTTTTGCGTGCGCGGCTAGATTACGTGCGGATCCATCGAGATTTGGGTTCGGTTCAGAGACTGACCCGCTGGAATTGGACAATATGTCCCCATCGTCTAGAGGCCTAGGACACTGCCCTTTCACGGCGGCAACAGGGG
>CAYFFH010000210.1:0-5695 GCA_964342175.1 uncultured Enterobacteriaceae bacterium
ACCGTACGAGCCGATTTTTTAAATTTCGACGTAGCATTCAAACCGAGTTCTGACATCGCGTAGACGATACGTCGCTGCACAGGCTTTAAGCCATCGCCTATATGAGGCAGCGCTCGATCGAGAATAACGTACATCGAGTAATCGAGGTAAGCCTGCTCGGTGAATTCGCCGAGTGGCCGGCGTTCTATATCTAACATGTCGCCCATCGTGTTTTACAACCCCCGATCAATTCAGCGAATTTAGATTACCTTTACTTTCTAGCCACGCTCGGCGGTCAGAAGAACGTTTTTTTGCCAATAGCATGTCCATCAATTTTTCGGTCGCTCCGGTATCATCAATTGTCAACTGAACCAGTCGGCGCGTTTCCGGTGACATTGACGTTTCGCGGAGTTGTAGCGGGTTCATCTCGCCCAACCCCTTGAACCGTTGGACGTTTATTTTTCCTTTTATTTTTTCTGCTGCGATGCGGTTGATGATTCCTGACTTTTCATCTTCGTCCAACGCGTAGAACACTTGTTTTCCAACATCCAGGCGATATAAAGGCGGCATCGCGACATAAACATGCCCAGCTTCTACAATCGGACGAAAGTGCCGGAGAAACAAAGCGCATATCAGTGTTGCGATATGTGCTCCATCGGAATCGGCATCTGCGAGAATACACAACTTGCCGTAACGCAGGCGAGAAATATTCGACGCGCCCGGATCGACGCCAAGTGCGACCGAAATGTCGTGCACTTCTTGGGACGCTAGTACTTGATTTGAATCGATTTCCCAGGTATTTAATATTTTCCCCCGAAGCGGCAATATGGCCTGATAATCTTTATTGCGGGCTTGTTTCGCTGAACCTCCGGCCGAGTCACCCTCAACCAAAAACAATTCCGTTTCGTCCAGATCCTGTGATGCACAGTCTGCTAGCTTACCCGGGAGAGAGGGGCCAAGTCCGCCGAGTTTCTTCCGCACAACTGACTTGCTTGCTTTAATCCGAGATTGGGCTCGTTGCACAACAATCTCGGCGATACGATTGCCAGTCTCAGCATGTTGATGTAACCACAAGCTGAAGGCGTCGCGCACTACGCCAGTGACAAATGTTGAGCTGGATCGCGAAGATAATCGCTCCTTAGTTTGTCCCGAAAATTGTGCATCTGATAATTTCACTGAGAGGATAAACGCGCAACGCTCAATAACGTCGTCTGCAGTGAGTTTTACTCCACGTGGGAGTAAATTCCTTATCTCACAGAATTCCCGCACCGCTTCAAGCAAGCCTTGGCGCAAGCCGCTGACATGCGTGCCACCCTGTAGAGTCGGCACCAAATTAACGTAACTCTCCGTAACCAGATCACCTTCATCTACCCGCCACTGCAAAGCCCAGGTTACCACTTCTTGTTTAACCGCCACGTCTCCTTGGAATGGCATCGCTGGTAGTAATTCCGCATCCGGCATAGCCTCACCGAGATAGCCCTCCAGACCGGCCTCATAACTCCACTCATCCTTTGAGTTCGCAGCTTCATCATAAAGACTCACTCGCAAACCTGGGGACAAAACCGCTTTGGCCCGCAGGACATGCCGCAGTTTCGATAACGAAAATTTTACTGTGTCGAAATATTTTGGTTCTGGCCAGAAATGTATCGCCGTTCCGGTATTTTTCTTACGCACTTTGCCTGTAATTTTCAATGGCGTACGGCGATTGCCATTGGAAAATGTCATTTCATAAACATTGCCCCCGCGTCTAACAGCAACGTTGAGTTTTTTCGAGAGGGCATTAACCACCGAAACTCCCACACCATGAAGCCCTCCAGAGTACTTATAGTTTTTGTTTGAAAATTTCCCACCAGCGTGCAACCTCGTGAGTATCAATTCGACACCCGGTATATTCTCCTCCGGATGCTTATCTACCGGCATCCCGCGTCCATCATCAGCAACCGAAACAGAACCGTCTTTATACAAAGCGACGTCGATTTTCGTACAGTGTCCAGCTACCGCCTCATCGACACTGTTGTCAACGACCTCCTGAATCAAATGGTTCGGTCGACTCGTATCTGTATACATTCCGGGCCGTTTTCGAACGGGTTCTAACCCAGTCAGGACTTCAATGTCGACAGCGTCGTACTTGGCGACCAAAATTTATTTCCTCAACCGTATCCAAAGACAGTACGAATGGTAAATCTACAATTAAATATCAGGCACAAAATACTCATAGCGCTGCGAATTTTTACATCAATAAACTCTGTTCAGTAGAATAATTGAGCCGCAAATAAATGGCAGGCAACCACATCGATTAACGCAGACGCAGACGCAGACTCTTTCCCGGGACCTGCCAAGCACGCACTAACACCTTCAAGTCAGTCTAAATCGGCAGCCAAAGCATCGCGTACTGCCGGCTTCAAGGCTTCGCATCGGTAATCGTACGCTGCATGATCGATACCGATACTCACTGGCGCACCGTCTGATACTGCTTGGATAAATTCGTTGTCGAATTGGAACCGTAGAAAGTGAACCGCAGACGTCTTCTTAGCGCGTGAACGACTAAGGTCTTCATCTGCAATCGCCCACACAGCCTCTATGTCCCCTGCTCGTACCCATACCTTATCCTCAATTCCAACTAGTTGGCCGAGCGCGAGTGCTCGTTCAGACGCATCTTCGTACTCAATCATGAAGGTTGCCTTCCAGTTATTACCATCAGGTATTAGTGGATTGTACGCATCAAGCTCTTCTTGGATCGCATCTACCTCAAATATCCGCTCAATCCTCAACATCTCCTGAATTTGATATTGGATAGTTAATCGGTCTTCGAAATATAAGGTGGCATGCGGGCCTATTCCAATTTGTCGCAAAGCCTTGTGCTCCATTACAAATCTTCGGAAGTCGGGCCGTTCTAGGTGGTATTCCTCTAACCCCATTAGTCCATCACGCGTAAGCTTCTGCATCGAATTTAGAGCCCGTAGGCGCACCGTAATAAAGCAAAAGCAGATTTCGCGCGGCCCTGGGCCATCCCGTCCTCGATCAGATCACTCGCCATCGGGCAATCACTGATAAAGTGTTCCGCATCGGCTTGTTCGACCCGTGCTACAACCGGCTGGCAGATTTTTTTCGCATACACGTGATTTTCCTTCTTAACGGCATAGGTCCCGTCATGTCCAGAACACCGTTCTATCAATAAGACTTCTGTATTGGGCACGAGTTCTAAAACCTCCTTTGTCTTAGGCCCAATCTTTTGGACACGCTGATGACAGGGGACGTGGTAGACAACCTTAGAAAGCGACTGGACAAATCCCAGATCTAATTGCTTCTCGCGATGACGAAGCATTAGGTATTCAAATGGATCGAAAAATGCCTTGGCAACAGCCTGTACATCGGCGTCATCTGGGAATAGCAACGGCAATTCCTGCTTATACATTAAGACGCAACTCGGAATTGGTGCTGTGAGGTCGTAGCCTTGTCGCACAAGTCTTATGAGCTCCGGGATATTCTGTTCCTTTAGCTTCTCTACGGACCTTAGATCTCCAAGTTCCAGTTTCGGCATACCACAGCATCGTTCTGATGCTGTCATCCCAACATCGATCCTATTGTGCTTAAGGATAACCACCATATCTTCGACCATTTGAATCGCATGATGATTACCATAGCAAGTCAAAAAGAGAGCAATCCGACCCGTCGTCTGTGATGTCGGATAAACTTTGGGTGCATTTAACTCTTGTTTCAGAAGGCGTTTTCTCGCACTAGTGCTCGAATATTTTGGTAGTGGCGCCTCAGCATGTATACCGAGCGTTGCTTCGAGGAATTTCCGAACCGGTTTTAGTTCGTTACCCTTATTCACTACTTGGGCTACCACTGGTATCGACGCAATGTTGCCGACAATATCGGTCGAAGTGAGAAGCTTGTCACGAAATGAGGCACCGTTCGTTTCATGTTTGACTGCTTTGGCACGAAGCATGATGTGAGGAAAGTCGACATTCCATTCATGGGGAGGCACATATGGACACTTGGTTAGGTAGCACAGATCACATAAATAGCAATGGTCTACTACATCCCAATAATCTTCCTTCTCGACACCATCCACTTCCATAGTGCTGCATTCGTCAACTAAGTCAAATAACGTTGGGAACGCGTTACACAAACTTACGCAGCGTCGACATCCATGGCAAATGTCGTACACGCGCTCGAGCTCATCAAACAACGCTGACTCATAATAAAAATCGGCCTCCTTCCACTTTAACGGGTGTCGAGTTGGAGCTTCGAGGCCACCTTCAGCGCTATTTGAATCACTCGCCATCTATCGATCTCCGATCAATGAGAAAAGCCTTAGCCGTAGTAAATACCGCCAAAAGTACGAAGCCGGGTAGACCCCCGGCTTCGCTCGATAAAAAAATACTAAATTAACCGTTTAAACCGTCCAGAGCTTTTTGGAAGCGATTAGCGTGTGAGCGTTCGGCTTTCGCCAAAGTTTCAAACCAGTCCGCAATTTCATCGAACCCTTCTTCGCGCGCCGATTTCGCCATCCCTGGATACATATCCGTATATTCATGGGTCTCGCCGGCGATCGCCGCCTTTAGATTGAGATCGGTACTCCCTATTGGTTCTCCGGTCGCAGGATCACCAACGGCCTCTAGGTACTCCAGATGGCCGTGAGCGTGGCCCGTCTCCCCTTCCGCCGTAGAGCGGAACACTGTGGAAACATCGTTATACCCTTCTACGTCGGCCTTCTGAGCAAAATATAGATAGCGACGATTAGCTTGAGACTCTCCCGCAAACGCGTCCTTGAGGTTTTGTTCCGTTTTTGAGTTCTTCAGTGATGACATGCCGTACTCCTCTGTTTACACCTATTTTGGTTCGATAATAGATTCGCTTGTGCGATTCTAAATCTATTTAGACTAATTCTAAACCTGAGCTAAGCGTAAGGTCTTGCCTGAGCCCAAGTCAAGCCTTTACTCGGATTCTATACCCCCATTTTATCAGCTCCGTTACGTTGGCGACGGTTGACCACATTCGATCCTATCAGTAAAGTTGCGAACCCCTCCGAGAGGTCATGGACACCGGCGGTTTATAGACCGAATAATATTAGTGAGAATTGTTCGAATTCATGGCTCGTAAGACGCAAAAGATCAATTTCGAAACCTCCATCTCCGCTCTCGAAGAGCTAGTTGAGAAAATGGAGAGCGGTGAATTTACTCTCGAAGAGTCGCTTAAACAATTCGAACACGGTATCTCGCTCGCTCGCACCTGCCAACAAGCCCTTCGTGATGCAGAGCAAAAAGTGCTGCAATTGACTAAAGGCGAAGACGGTGACGAGAATCTATCCCCGTTTACACCCATCGACGACGACTAACACAGATGGTTACTCTCGAGCACTCGTTAGCCAATTTCCGGGCTCAAGTTGACCGGGCATTAGACAGATTTCTGCCTCCGGCAGACTTGACCCCGCACAGGCTACATACGGCCATGCGATACGCAGTGCTAGGACCCGGGAAACGAGTGCGTCCTGTACTCGTCTATGCCACCGGCCAAGCATTCGAAACCTCACTCGATGAACTCGACTCAAGTGCCGTTGCAGTGGAATTGATCCATGCATATTCACTGATTCACGACGATCTACCAGCAATGGACAACGATGATCTGCGCCGAGGACGTCCAACCTGCCACAGGAAATTCGATGATGCAACGGCGATCCTAGCCGGCGACGCACTACAGGCATTAGCTT
>CAYFFH010000211.1:0-5676 GCA_964342175.1 uncultured Enterobacteriaceae bacterium
TGCTCAGCAAATGGGACAAGCTCGCGCGCAGCGGAGACGATGTGCCTGAAGGATTTGAAAGCCCTTTCGTCGTCATGCGCCGCAACCGGAATGCCGATATTGATCGACAGAAAGCGCTCGCCTCCCGACGCGAGCGGGCGTGTCTCTGCGTACCAGCCAAAGAAATGGGCCATCTGAAGTGCAATATAGGCAATGGCAGCTTCTGCGCGCGTGACCGGAAGGTCATTATGCACACGCGCTCCCCCATGTCCGCCGATAATGCCGGTCTTGAACCCTTCGAGCACTGCCATCCCGGATTGTGGGAAAAGTGAAAAGGTCTCGCTTTCAGGATCAAACCAGAGCGCGGTCTGCCATAGGAGGCTGTGACTGCCCGACCGCAGTTCGTCAGGTACCGACAGGAACGCGATGTTGGGTCCGACCTTGTAGGGTTGCCGCACAGCGAGCTTCAGAGAGCTCGTTCCGAAATCGAAGCCGACGATGAAGCCGTTGTCGAGATCGGGTTCCGGGTGGGCTGCAAAGTCGGCGGCGCCGCGCGTGATGCGCGCTTCGATCTGCTGGGCGGTATGCGCCGATATGGCCTTCGGCCTTGGCTCGATGGAAGGTGAGCGGGAGCCGACGATCTCGCGAATGCGCTTGAAGGCTTTCCTGTGTGCTTCAGCCGGATCCAGGGCGGGTTCCGACGCGGGCGTCTTATCGCCCTCTCGTGCGTTCTGCTCCTCTTCTTTGAGCTGGCGAAGAAGCGCCTTGGCACCAGGAAACTTAAGGATCGTCTTGATCCCGCCGGCCTTGCCGCGCTTCTTCTTTCCCTTAGCCTTCGCTTGGCCGTTGTTCTGCGCAGCTCGCTGCTTCTTGCGATTGCGCTCTTCAGTTTTGGCCTTCCTGCGCAGGGCCTGCTCGATGTCGGCAAAGCCGTTCGCTTCGCTCTTGGCGGCACTCGTGGTGGCAGTCTTAGGCTCCGGGGATGCAGGCTTGGCTTCCTTGCCTTGATCGGCAAAAGCCTTCTTCAGCATGTCGGCGGCATCGCTGAGGGACTGAAAACCGCGCTTTTTGTTGCTCATTTGCCATCTCCAACGATCTCGACGACGGCAATGCCGACTAGGGAGTGAGCGGGGAAATGCAGGGTTCGCTTGGATACCTCGGCGAGCTTCAGGTCCATCCGGGCTAGGAATTTGTCGAGCTTGGCTTTGACGGCGTAGGACAGGTTCATGCGCCGATCGCTCCCGGAAAGCCGGTGATCGTGGATCTGCTCTTCGGCGCGCCGCGTCTCACGCTCCTTATGCTCATGGATCAGCGCCAGCTGGGTATCGACAAGGTCGAAATGGCGGGCGGCTTCCGCGTCTTCGAAGTCGGTTCGGCGGCTGTTAAGCGATGGCAGGATGGTGGACTCCACCAGAGCAACGGTGGCGGCTTGTTCCCCATCGCCCAGAGGCCTTAGCTCGGGCTCCTCGATCAGAGCTTCCATCAGAATTTGCTCCGCCATGTCCTCGGGAAGGATCGCTCCGCCCTCCAGGCTCGCGCCGACAAAGGCGAGCCGGTCGATGGGGATGATGCCTTCCATCGACCACTTCTCGATGCAGATGGCGTAGCGCCCTGGTGCAACCTCCCACTCGGGACGGTCGGGCGTGCGAATGGCTGTGACAGGACGGGGTGTAATGCCCGATTGCCGCTCTTCGATCAGCCCTGCACAAAAGCGGGCGAGTGGATGCGTCATGGGAATGGCTTCGATGGCGCGAAACTTCACCGGATCAGGGTTGCTGCCAAAGACGGACTTGACGCCTGTATTCCCTTCGCGCGCAAATCGGGTCGGATAGCGCCGCGCCTGCGACGTGCGATATAGGGAGAACTGCGCCTGCGCGGTGGGCGATAGCCTGATCTCGTAAGCTTCGATATCGGTCTCGCTGGTCGGCTGGACGCGGGAGCCCTCGAAGAGATTGACGAGCGCGGTGGCAACGTAATCCTTGAGATCATCACCCGTCAGTCGCCTGAAGGGAGCCTGGGCGTCATTGATGCGCTGGAGGATGCTGTCGCCGTGAGCGACGAGCCCTGGGGCTTCGCGCTCGAGTTCTTCGGCCTGCGCTTTGCGCTCGGCGGCAGCGAGGATTGATTGGTCGAGCCTCGCGTCGCGCTGCTCCTGCGTAAGCTCGGGATCAGTAAGAACAAGCTCGATGTCACGGATGATCTCACCGAGGATGGGTTCGAAATCGCCGAGCGTCTGCTGGATGATGCCAAGCCGCAGATAAAGGCGGTCGTAGACATGCTGCTCGATCGTATCCTCGGCGATCAGATTGATGATGTCGATCGATGGCGACTGCTGGCCAATGCGGTCGATACGGCCAATACGCTGTTCGACCTTCATCGGGTTCCAGGGCAGATCCCAATTGAAGAGTATGCGGCAGAACTGAAGGTCGAGGCCTTCGCCCCCGACCTCGGAGGTCAACAGGATCGTGCCGCTGGGAGATTCGGCGAAGCGGGCAATGGTTTCCTGGCGGTCGGCCTTGATACCGCCGTGCAGCTCCATGACTGAATAACCGGCATCGCCGAGACGCTTGGCGAGATAGTCGATGGTCTTGCGGAAGCTCGAGAAGATAATGATCCGTTCGTCGGGATCGCGTTCGCGGATGGTCTTGAGCCAGCCAGTCAGTCGGTCGATTTTCGAATCCTGACGTTCGAGCTCGGCGAGCACCAACGGATCGTCGCAAATCTCGCCGAGTGTGGCGATGAGCGGCCCTGGCATCTTATTGCGGCTGGCATCGTCCTCTTCCTCGTCGAGCTCGAGGAAACCGCTGCGCCCGCCCCAGTGGCGGTAGGCTGTAGCAAGGCTCGAGGCGAGCAGGCGCTGGGTCTGGGCAAGGAGGAAACGCTCGTTGATGTCGTGCGCATAGGCATAGGCTTCAATCTGCTGGGTGGCCAAATCGTAGAAGTCGCGCTCGGCCTTGGACATCTCCCACGCGGCGGTCTGTGGTTTGCGCAGCACTTTGAATTCGGCAACGTCGCGGCGGCGGGTGCGATTGATGATCGAGCCCAGGAGCGACATCTCTTCAATCCGCGCGGCAAGGCGCACGCGGTTTGAAGGCGTATCTTCCATCCCCTTGGTAAGTTCGGCGCGCAGGCGTTCCAGCCGTTTGCCGGTCTTGAGTACCTGGCCCTCGGGGAGGTCGGCAATGATCTCAGCGATTTCGCTCAGAGGCACACGGCGGTCGCGGGCTGCTTCCCAAGCCTTGATGAGCGGCGCGTTCTCGTCCTGTAGAACGTCGAAGAGCCACTCGCGCTCGAAGGTATCAGGATCGATCAGCTTCAGAAGTGCGCGCAGATCATTGGCGCGAAGATTGATCGGCGTGGCTGAAAGGAAGAGCGAATAGTCCGATACATTGGAGATCAGTTGCCCGAGGCGGTGGTTGGTCGTGTCGGTGTTGCGCAGATGGTGGGCTTCATCGATGATCGTAAGATCGAAGAGGTCGTCTTCGGCATCTGCGAGGAAGGTTGCCAGATCGGCGCGCGCACCCTTGGCCGGCTCGTTGGGGTCGTTCCATTTCCTCGGTGGACGCAGTGAAGACAGCGAAGCGATGGCGGTGAAGCCCTCGCGGCGAACCTGATCATCCTTGAGAATCTCAAGCAGCTCTGCCGCGTTGCAGACGGGCGCGTTAACATTGAACTTGTTGCGCAGCTCGTCGCGCCATTTCTGAACCAGGGCCTTGGGGCAGATAACGAGCAGGCGGCGGCTGTCGAAGCGTGCGACAAGCTCGGTCCAGATCAGACCTGCTTCGATGGTCTTACCGAGGCCAACTTCGTCGGCAATCAGGAGACCGCGCGACGGCGAGTTTAATAGCTTTAGGACTGGTTTAAACTGGTAGGCGTGAAATTCGGTATTGGTCGCCCCCATACTGTAGATCATGTCGGCCAGCCGCCCGGTCATGCGCAGATGGGTAAGCGCTCGCCTGAGATCGGCAGGAGCGGAAAGCTTGCCGGACTTGAGATCGGCCAGGGCGTCAGGCGCTGCGATCACTGCCTCGAGCTGGTTGACGGGACAGGCGGTGCGGCCTGAGGGAAGCTCGATTTCAATAAAGCGGCGACCGGCACGCTCAAAGTCGCGCTCGCCTGTGACCACTCCAATGACCGACGGATCGTCCTTGAACCGAACCCGGTCGCCTGCTGCAAACATGAAGCCCCCAAACTCCGCCCTTTGCGGGGTGCAATGTGTTGTAAGTAATTGTGAATTGGTCAAGACGATACTGCCGCAGTGTCAGAATTTGAGCCGCTGCAGGCGGTGCGCTGCAGTAATCACAGTGCCATCGTCTCCGACGACCAAATAGGCGTCGAGCGCCTTTTCGAGGCGGCAGAACGTGCGTTGGCCAAGTGCGGCCCTGGCACGGGAGCGAGCCTGCTTGTCGAGAAAGTAGATGTCGGCGCCATGATGGCGGCGCGTGTTGCCGTAGGCGAGCAGGGCATCAACGGCTTCTCCCGGAATGCCGCGCTGCTGAAGGCGGGTCTGAGCGTGAGCGGTGTACATCGATTCGGTCCTTTCCTTGTTTGGTCCATTCGATGTAGCCAGTGGGGGCGACAGAATCGGTCATGGGGGTAATGCATGTCCTTTGGAAAGGCAGTCGATCTGCTGCGGCTGGCGATGATGGCGACGGGCAGTCGGGGCGTCTGCCTGTCGGAGATCGAGCAGGAATTTGCTGTGGTGCGCAGGACGGCGCAGCGCATGACTGCGGCGCTGGAAGAGGTCTTTCCGGCCACGGAGCGCGAGATCGACGAGGCTGGCAGGCCGCGCTGGCGCGTTCCGGCGCGCGCGATTGCTCAGCTGCTCTCGCCAAGCGCGGACGAACTGGTTGCGCTCACCTCAGGGGTTACCCAGCTCGAGCGCGCAGGGATGGGTCCAGAAGCACGGAATCTGGCATCGCTAGAGCGCAAGGTGCGCGCCCTTCTGCCGTCTGGAAGCGGATCGCGGCTGGCAGTGGATGAAGAGACGCTGCTTGAGGCGATGGGGTATGCGGCCCGACCTGGACCGGGTCCTGCTTCGCTCGAGGAAGTGGATCGCGCGATCAGTCTGGCCCTGAAAGGTCCGTTTCTGCTTAGGATCGCCTATCAGTCGCGGGGTGATGCAGCTCCGAGCGAACGACTGATCGAACCCCTGGGAATTCTTTTGGGAGCACGGCGCTATCTGGTGGCGGTGGATACGGCCAAGCGCGACGGGCGCAATCGTCATTACCGTGTCGAAGACATCGTTTCGGCTGAAGTGACCGACACTTCCTTCAAATACCCGCTTGACTTTCAGATTCGCGAGTATGCCCAGAGGGCGTTTGGATCTTATCATTTCGATCCCGAATATGGCGAGGTTGTCTGGAAGTTCGCGCCGCGAGCTGTCGATCGGGCGCAGCGTTTCCAATTTCATCCTTCGCAGCGCACTGAGCTTCTTAAAGATGGTTCGCTGATCGTGACATTCGATGCTTCAGGCCATCTGGAGATGGCGTGGCATCTTTATGCCTGGGGCGACGCGGTCGAAGTCTTGGAGCCTAAATCGCTCAGGGACATGGTCCACCCTTTCAGAAGGGGCGATTTCCCTGCCCTCCCGTAGATCGCCGCGGGGGCAAGATCAGTCTGGGGACTTTTGGGTTTCAAACTGAGCGCGGACGACTTGGCTGCGTTTCTTGCTCGCTTGCCCGCCAATCGTTGGAC
>CAYFFH010000212.1:0-5655 GCA_964342175.1 uncultured Enterobacteriaceae bacterium
TAACTCTAAGTTTCTCGCACGCTTCAAGTAAGGCACCCCGGATCTTAGTCGCACTACGTACGATAATCGCGTCCGCATAACGCGCGTGCAGGATTGCTTCATCCAGTCCGAGTCCTGGCGAAAAGTCTACTTCAAGTTCAGGGTACTCCTTTAGTGCAGCGACACCTTCAGGAGCTAATTTATCTGCGACAAATACTTTATACATTTCTAATGGTCTCGCTTTCCATACAATAGTGCTAGCACTTAAGGTTCTAGTTCAAAGGTAGCAACAGCGTATGCCCACTCAATCCATGGCAACAGCGCTTCAATGTCTGTCAGTTCGACTGTCGCCCCACCCCAGATACGGATCCCAGGTGGAGCACTGCGATAACTGCTTATATCGAGTGCGACCCGTTCATGCTCCAGCAGGAAGGCTATCCGTTTCGCGAAGTCCGCCTGTTTATCGACACTAAGAGACATGACCATCGAGGAGATAAATTTTAGGCAGATCGACGTGTTCGATCGGATCTCCTCATGGCTCGCAAGGAAGTCTATCCAAGAAGTCTTCTCAACCCACGTAGTTATCGCTCGAAGATTATCCGCAGATCGCTGTAACAACGCCTTGAGGCCACCGACATCACGAGCCCACGCCAACGCGTCAAGGTAGTCCTCAACGCACAACATCGAGGGAGTATTGATGGTCCTACCAGTGAAAATTGCTTCGTTAAGCTTGCCTTCCGTACACAATCGAAATAGCTTTGGCAATGGCCATGAAGGACGATAGGTTTCCAGTCTCGACACAGCGCGCGGGCTTAATACCAACATCCCATGTGCTCCTTCACCACCAAGTACTTTCTGCCATGAGAACGTCACAGCGTCGAGCTTATGCCATGGCAGTTCCATCGCAAATGCAGCGGAGGTTGCATCGCAGATCGTCAGACCCGAGCGATCATCACGGATCCATTCGCCGTCGGGAACTTTTACCCCAGACGTTGTTCCATTCCAAACGAACACGACATCATGGTTGAAATTGACCTCGTGCAAATCGGGTAACTCACCATAATCCGCAAGGAGTGTGCGCGAACCTGCGATCCCCAACGCATTAACAACGTCGGTAACCCAATCTCTTCCAAAGCTTTCCCAAGCTAGGACGTCTACGTCGCGAGCACCAAGCAAATTCCACAACGCGATTTCAACCGCTCCGGTATCAGAGCCCGCAACGATACCAATACGATAATCCGCTGGAATGTCCAAAACATCACGAGTTTGATTGATGACAGCTCTAAGCTTTGCCTTGCCTGCATCGGAACGATGAGATCGACCAACTAGTGCGCACTCCAATGCCTGCAATGACCAGTTTGGACGTTTTGGACACGGACCAGATGAAAAACTTGGCTGGCGTGGTCGTAATTCAGGCTTAGGCATCTTAGTCGGCATGCGTTCACCTCAGGATTTGGTCTTAAAGCGCGCGATTGTACTGTGCACCGCAACAATTGCAATGCGCGCGCACGCCGGAGGAAATTAAAGATTAACGAGGTCTGCAGAGCAACGTTAATCTCAATGGAAGTCTCGTGACTCAATCGCCAAACGGCCAAGCCAAGCAGAATGATCGAACAAACGTTTAGCTATGACATGTACTACCCCATCTTGACGCTCGATCTTACCGACCACTCCCATGAGGTGAGAGTTCAAGACCTCACGTCGATGAGACTCGACAAGGTTCGACCACACAATCAAGTTAATCACACCAGTCTCATCTTCCAATGTGATAAATACCACACCACTAGCGGTACTAGGCCGCTGTCGGGATGTAACTAAGCCAGCCGTATTGACTTCTATACCATGGTCACAATTAGTAATCTCTACCGCCGTCATACAAGACTTACGATCAAGCCTATGGCGTAGAAGAGCCAGCGGATGACGACCCAAGCTCAAACCTAAACTGTCATAGTCAGCAGCAATATCCTCTCCTTCTTGGGGTGGGCGCAACATTGGAATACCTTCGGCAATAGTACTACCCGACAAGAGCGGTAAGCCTACTTCAACCCCAAGGGTTGCCCACCTTGCCTGGTGTCTATTACCTGACAGACTAGCTAGTGCTCCAGCATTTGACAAAGCTTTTAAGGCACCGCGATCGAGACTTGCACGGCGGGCTAATTCATTAACATCGCCGAATTTTCGCTCGAGCCGTGAACCTATCAAACGCTCAACAGCTGCCCGTTGCAAACCTTTCACTAAACTCAACCCTAGGCGTAGAGCAGGCTGAGCCTTATCTTTTTGAGAAGGCTCAATCGTGCAATCCCAGTCACTACATTGTACGTCGACTGCTCGTACCTCTATACCGGCACGACGCACGTCTTGCACCAATTGGGATGGTGCATAAAAACCCATCGGTTGAGAATTCAACAAAGCCGCTGTGAACATCGCCGGATGGTGACACTTCAACCATGCCGACACGTAAGCTAGCAAAGCAAAGCTCGCCGCATGTGATTCAGGGAAACCATATTCACCGAAACCCTTTATCTGATTGAATAAACATTCGGCAAATGCGCTGTTATAACCACGCTTATACATGCCATCGATCAACTTGTCATGAAACTCATCAAGACCACCATTACGTTTCCAAGCTGCCATCGAACGGCGCAATTGCTCGGCCTCGCCGGGGGTAAACCCGGCAGCCACCATGGCGATTTTAATCACTTGTTCCTGAAACAAGGGAACGCCTAAGGTTCGCTCCAAAACATCGCGTACTTCTTTACTCGGATAACTCACTACCTCTTCACCGTTACGCCGTTTTAGGTAGGGATGTACCATCTCGCCTTGGATGGGACCGGGGCGAATGATTGCGACCTCGATTACTAGGTCATAGTAACAAGCAGGCCGGAGTCGCGGTAACATTGCCATCTGTGCGCGCGATTCGATCTGAAACACACCGACTGTTGCGGCAGCTTGAATCATCGCGTAGGTCGCAGGATCTTCACTAGGGACACTATTGAGATCAATTGTCTCACCATGAAAGTCTTTGATCAGTTCAAACGCGCGACGGATTGCGCTCAATATCCCGAGGCATAGACAGTCGACTTTTAGCATACCCAACGCATGCAAATCATCCTTGTTCCATTGAATAACCGTCCGTTCTGGCATCGCCGCATTTTCGATCGGTACGAGTTGACATAAAGGTCGCTCCGAAATCACGAAACCACCGACATGCTGCGACAAATATCGAGGGAAACCAATGAGTTTTGCAACCAAGTTCACTAACCGTATAATGACTGGACTATCGGGATCGAAGCCAACTTCACGCAACCGCTCTGGAATATGCTGTTTACCGTCCCACCAGAAAACGTTCTTGGCCAGACGGTCTACCTGTTCCAAACTCATACCTAGTGCTTTACCAACATCCCGTACCGCGCTGCGGGTCTTATAAGTAATAACCGTGGCCGCTAAAGCAGCGCGTTCTCGACCATATTTTTTATAAACGTACTGGATAACCTCTTCTCGCCGCTCATGTTCGAAGTCGACATCGATATCTGGTGGCTCATTGCGTTCTTTCGATAGGAAACGCTCGAATAGCATCTCCATCCGTGACGGATCGACGGCGGTAATACCGAGACAAAAGCACACCGCTGAATTTGCTGCTGAGCCCCTACCTTGGCACAGAATTTTGCGTGAGCGAGCAAATTTCACAATGTCATAAACCGTAAGAAAAAAAGCCTCGTAGCCAAGTTCGGCAATGAGTGCGAGTTCGTGCTCGACCAAACGCCAGACCTTGTTCGGAACTCCTTTGGGCCAGTGATGGTACATCCCGACCATCGTCAATTGGCGCAAATACTCTTTCAAGCTGAGGCCCTTGGGGGCTAGTTCACGTGGATATTCGTTGCGTAGTTCGTCCAAAGAAAAATGACAGCGCTGGGCAATTCTGACACTCTCGGCGAGTTCCACAGGTGAATAGAACCGATGCAAGCGAGAACGTGGTCGCAGGTAATGTTCATGATTAGGAGAGAATTGGCCAGCCGCCGCTTGCAGAGTACGACCCAATCGGATCGCGGCAAGCGTATCTGCGATCGGTACCTGCTCACGTTCGTGCATGTGCACATCGCCGCAAGCAACTAGTGCAATACCGAATTGTTTGGAGAGCCGCTGTAAACGTCTACGATAGCGCCTATCTCTCCCGCTGTAGAATTGCTCGATCGCAATCCAAACTCGTTCCCCAAATGTTCGTACTAGCCATTGTATTGAATCACGATCGCTCGCTTGTGCACCTGGTAACCACAGTACAAAAACATTGGCTTGATTTTCCCCGAGATCATCGCGAGTCAATCGATACTTCCCTTTTTCACAACGTCGACGCCCCACCGTGATTAAACTAGAAATCTCCATATACGCAGCAGCATTAGGTGCCAAGAGAATTAACCTTAGCCCGTCAGTTAGTTGGATTTCAGTCCCAATAATAAGTTGTAACCCAATCTTCTTAGCCTCGACATGCGCCCGTACAATGCCTGCAAACGAACATTCATCTGTGATCGATAATGCTGCGTAGTCGAGACGGCGCGCTTTTTTAACAAGATCTTCGGGATGTGAGGCCCCACGCAAAAAACTAAAGTTGCTAACGCAATGAAGTTCCGCGTAGCGCGGATAGCCACCGGTTTTAGCCTGCATAACGTAAATACATAATACTGTACAAATAACCAGTATTATGTGCAGATCAAAAATTTAAGATCAAGAGCAACTAGGCAGGACATGTCCCTAACAACTTGTCGAGATCATCGCTACAATAGAGGCAAAAGCAGTAACGGCACTGCTCGGCATTTACCTAAACCTCCCATGTAAGGAAAGAGGAATATGAACAGAGGAACCCTAAAAACCCTAATCATCGCCGGCATCGTGTCACTGCTGTGCACTACCAATGCCGCCGCAGCAGGTGGTATAGAAGTTGGACTGCTCACCTGTGAAGTAGTCCCAGGTTCACGTGTTAATCTGCTTATCCGGTCGACAGCCGACGTTGATTGTATCTTCGAGCGTAATGGCACGACCGAAGCTTACCAAGGCGAAACTGGCATAGCTTTGGGACTCGACTTGAGCCTGCGTTCAAATGAAAAGATGACATTTACCGTGATTGCGGCATCTTCGGATGTTGGCCCGGGCTCGAAGGCACTTGCTGGTAAATATGTCGGTGGTCAGATCTCGGCGGCAGCAGGCCTCGGACTCGGTGCGAAGGCACTTGTCGGCGGTGGCGCAAATAGTATTGGCCTACAACCACTCGCATTAGAGAGTAGCACCGGGTTTGGTGTCGCAGGAGGCCTGGGTTTCCTTTACATCGAAAGCAAGTAGCCCCGCTGTCCATTAACCGACGGTGGGTATTTATCGACAACGCATTACTCAATCGATACTAACTAGCTACTTGATTTTTCTCCTCAGGACCCGCGACGCACCTAAAACGTAGTAACCTGCACGTCTACACGTTATGTTTGAAACTTTACCCGCCCTACCGTCCGATCCTATCCTCGGCTTGATGGTCGCGTTTCGGGATGATCCGAACAAAAACAAGGTCGACCTCGGAGTCGGTGTTTACCGTAACGATGATGGGAAAACGCCAATTTTAGATTCTGTCCTATCAGCTCAAATTCGCCACAATGATGCCGAAACGACAAAGAGCTATATTGGTCCACCTGGCGA
>CAYFFH010000213.1:0-5628 GCA_964342175.1 uncultured Enterobacteriaceae bacterium
TCCTCCATGGCCCTCTTGCCAGTACCTGATACGGCCTGATAGGTCGCGACATTTATCCGATTAATGCCAACGGCATCGTCGATTGGTTTTAGCGCAAGCAACATCTGAATGGTCGAACAGTTCGGATTCGCAATAATATTGCGACTTTTGTAAGACGCAATCGCATCCGGATTAACCTCCGGCACGACGAGGGGGATGTCATCGTCGTAGCGAAACTGTGAGGTATTATCGATGACGATACAACCGGCAGAGGCTGCTTGTGGAGCGTAGATCGCGGATACACTAGCGCCCGGCGAGAACAACCCGATATCGACACCACTAAAATCAAAAGTGTCGAGATCTTCAACGACCAACCATTTTTCCCCATACTCGACCCGAGACCCGGCTGATCGACTGCTTGCAACAGCGCAGACCTCCCCAGCCGGAAAATTACGCTCGGCCAATATCGACAGCATTGCCCCGCCAACTGCACCAGTAGCGCCGACTACCGCAATTTTCAATTTCCCGCTCACCGTGTCCATTGTACTTAGTCGCCAAGTGACTCTACGACGAGCTCCGCCATCTCGCGGGTGCCGACTTGCTGCGTGCCTTCACTATAGATATCACCAGTTCGATACCCCTTATCCAGCGTACGTGCGACGGCGCGCTCAATCAGATTAGCATGCATTGATTCGTTCAGCGTGTACCGCAGCATCATTGCCAACGATTGGATTGTCGCCAGGGGGTTGGCTAAGTTTTGGCCAGCGATATCTGGTGCTGAACCATGTACTGGTTCGAACAAACCCTTGCCGTTCGCATCTAGAGACGCAGAGGGCAACATCCCGATCGAGCCAGTGAGCATAGATGCTAAATCCGATAATATATCGCCAAATAGGTTAGAGGTGACGATAACATCGAACTGTCTTGGGTTCCGCACAAGCTGCATAGCGGCATTGTCGACATACATATGTGATAGCTCAACCTCAGTATACTCGCCCGCCATTGAGGTAACGACATCACGCCATAACTCCGTCGTCTCAAGTACATTCGCCTTATCGACGGAACACAAGCGACCCTGTCGTTTCCCTGCGATATCGAAACCAAGACGTGCGATTCGGGTGATTTCATGCTCCGTATATACCATCGTATTGTGACCGCTACGAGTACCATCAGCAGCAATCTGAATTCCTCGAGGCTCACCAAAGTATATACCGCCGGTCAGTTCTCGAATGATCATGATATCTAGGCCAGTGACAACTTCCGCTTTAAGTGTTGAACTTGCCGCGAGTGGCGCGAGCAAAACAGCAGGACGAAGGTTGCAGAATAATTCAAGTTCTGAACGTAATGCCAGCAGGCCGCGCTCCGGCCTACGCGCGCGCTCGATCTTTTCCCATTTTGGGCCACCTACAGCACCGAGTAGGATCGCATCCGAGCTGCTGGCAAGATCAAGCGTGGCAGCGGGCAACGGTTCGCCGCAATCATCGATCGCGGCTCCTCCCATCAGCGCATGCTCTAGTACCACATCGAGGCCAAACTGCTCGCTGAGAGCATCAATCACAAGCTCGGTGGCCACCATTATTTCAGGGCCGATCCCGTCACCGGCCAGGATTAAGATCTTGTGCGCCATACAGCCTCGCTACTGGTAATTGAAAGGGCGCGTAGGATACCGTAAACGATTGGCCCGCAACACTGATAAACGATGATCTATAATCACAACTAACAGCTAACACTGAAGAATGATGAATCCTGGACTAAAACACCTTCAATCCTACCCGTTTGAGCGCTTAGCGAAATTGCGAGAGAGTACAATCGCGCCAAAGCATATAAATCCAATCAATATGTCGATTGGAGAGCCGCAAGCGCCAACGCCGAAATTTATTCAGATGGCACTGATCGACGCAATAGCTGGTACCGGTAAATATCCATCTACCCGAGGATCTGAAAGCTTACGCGTTGCGATCGTCAAGTGGTTGAGTACACGCTTTAAGATCCCAGCCGAGAGCATCGATCACGAACGCAACGTAATTCCAGTAAACGGGACTCGGGAGGCATTGTTCTCTATTGCTCAATGCTTGATTGACCCAAGCCAGCCAACTCCAACAGTCGCCATGCCCAACCCGTTCTACCAGATCTATGAAGGTGCAGCCTTACTCGCCGGTGCGCAACCTTTTTATATCCCGTGCCTAAGCGAGAATAACTTCCTGCCGACATTCGAGTCAGTTTCTGCGAAAACCTGGGATGCCTGCCAGCTTGTCTATATTTGCACACCGGGGAACCCGTCTGGACGCGTGATGGATATGACCCAAATCGGAGATCTAATCGACCTAGCCGATCGACACAACTTTATCATCGTGTCAGACGAATGTTACTCCGAACTCTATCTAGACGAAGCAAAACCACCCGTCGGATTATTGGAAGTCGCGGCAGCTCTCGGTCGAACCGACTTTCACCGTTGCATTGCGATGCACAGTCTGTCGAAACGTTCGAATGCACCCGGCCTACGTTCTGGCTTCGTTGCGGGTGATGCAGACTTAATTCGCAGCTACCTACAATACCGAACATACCACGGCAGTGCCATGGCGCTGCACGTGCAGGCAGCAAGCGCCGCCGCATGGAAAGACGAAGCACATGTGCAAGAAAATCGGCGATTGAATCGCGAAAGATTTCGTGCAGTGATTCCTATATTAAAGCCCTATCTTGATATTTCGGAGCCCGATGCTGGCTTCTACCTATGGCCACTACTCCAGCTCGATGACGTCGAGTTCTGCCGCGCGTTGATCGAAGAACAAAACGTCATTACGCTGCCGGGTCGATTTCTCGCACGGTCTAGCGTGCACGGTAATCCGGGAAAGAATCGTGTCAGGATTGTACTCACCGACAAGGTAGATACTTGCGTCGAGGGGGCCCAACGAATAGCGACGTTACTTCAACAACACTCTGGTTAAATATCCCGACCGCCAACCTACTCTGGCAATAAAACTTTAAATAAGGAACACGTATGGAAAATCTTAAACAAACCATAACTGCTGCGTTTGAGTCACGCGCGGATTTCGCGCCAAACAACGTTCCTAAAGACGTGCGAAGCGCGGTAGATGAGTGCTTTAGCAAGCTTGATAGCGGTGAGCTCCGCGTGGCCGAGAAAATAAACGGAGAGTGGACTGTCAACGAGTGGGCCAAGAAAGCCGTGCTGTTGTCATTTCGCCTAAACGACAACGTCGTGATGGAGGGGAATTACACGAATTACTACGATAAAGTACCGAGTAAGTTTGCCGGGATTACCGAAAATGAATTCCGCCACCTCGGCGCGAGGGTAGTGCCGCCAGCGATCGTGCGACGTGGTTGCTACATAGCATCTGGTGTTGTCCTTATGCCGAGCTACGTCAATATTGGTGCCTACGTGGATTCTGGCACAATGGTCGATACGTGGGCGACGGTCGGTTCCTGTGCCCAGGTTGGCAAGAATGTTCATCTGTCTGGTGGAGTGGGAATCGGCGGTGTGCTTGAACCACTGCAAGCGAGCCCAACCATCATCGAAGACAACTGCTTCATTGGCGCCCGTTCTGAAGTCGTCGAAGGCGTGATTGTTGGTGAGGGTTCAGTGATCTCGATGGGTGTGTTTATCGGCCAAAGCACAAAAATTCTGGACCGTGAAACAGGCACCATTACCAGTGGTTATATACCGCCCGGGTCTGTAGTTGTCTCTGGAAGCCTACCGGCACCGGATGGTAGTCACAGTCTATATTGTGCAGTGATAGTAAAGCGTGTAGACGCAAAAACCCGCGCAAAGGTAGGAATCAATGAGTTATTGCGCGATATCTAATCACTAACTAAGCTAGAAACATATAGCCTGTTTTATTTTTTTGAATATCGAGGTAGAGAGTTTGGAGATACATTTTAAGCCAACCCGGTTTTCTGTACTCGCCGAGCTCGTAATATTTGCTGATATGTCCTTCACGGCACGTAGCACCATTCACCTAAAGATAGCACTCGATTATAAACACCATCCTACTGGAGCACGTGTCCCTCAGTTGTAGGGATCGCGTAATGCCGCGAGTTAGGCCTTACGCAACTTAACGACGCTTGCAGTGTCTCTGGTACCCACAACTTGTTCTACGATATCAGCAATAAATTCAGCTAGTTCATCGACCAGTGCCGCATCTTGACCTTCGACCATAACCCGTATCACGGGCTCGGTACCCGAGGCGCGAATTAGAATTCGACCAGTATCACCTAGCCGCCTTTCGGCATCTGCTAATGCGGCGGCGATAGTCTCACAGTTCATTACATCTTGACCATCGCCTAATCCGACGTTGATTAATCGCTGTGGAAATTTACTCATCCCGGCCTTTAGTACGCTGAGCTTGTGGCCACTGCGCACCATCGCCTCCAAGGTTTGAAGCGCCGAGATAATACCGTCACCGGTGGTAGTCAAATCAAGGCAGATAATATGGCCCGAAGGTTCTCCGCCAATGTCCCAGTCGTTCGCTTGTAACATCTCGAGAATGTTTCGGTCACCGACATTGACTCGAGTAAAATCTATTCCCAGGGCCTGCACGGCACGCTCGAAACCTAGGTTACTCATTTGCGTTCCAACAACTGATCCTCGCAATAAACCGCGTTGGAACCGATGATGGGCGATAACAAACGTGAGCTCGTCCCCATCAACCACAGCACCCGTGTGGTCAACCATTATGAGACGATCGCCATCACCGTCTAAGGCAATCCCGACATCCGCACGCTCAGCCAAAACTGTTTGTTGAAGTGCTGCAGGACAGGTCGCGCCGAAACCGTTGTTGATATTGAAACCATCCGGCTTGTCACCGAGTGCGATCACATTCGCACCAAGCTCCGCCATAACTACAGGCGCGATGTGGTAGGTCGCACCGTGGGCGCAATCAACGACGATTTTCAAACCAGTGAGGTTTATATCGCTGGAGAAGGTACTCTTACAGAACTCGATATAACGCCCTGCAGCATCAGTCACTCGATGAGCCTTGCCAAGCTCTCGCGAGGTTACAGATTCCATCGGCTGTTCGAGCTCTTTTTCGATCGCACATTCAACATCGGATGGCAACTTCGACCCATTGCCGCAGAAAAATTTAATGCCGTTATCTTCGAATTTATTATGTGACGCACTGATGACAATCCCCGCTTGCGCGTTAAAGGTTCGCGTTAGATAAGCGACCCCTGGGGTTGGCATTGGTCCTAGCAAATACGTATCAACGCCTGCGGCGGCAAGACCAGCTTCGAGCGCCGATTCGAACATATAACCAGAAACACGGGTATCTTTGCCGATTAACACCTTATTTCGAGCTGTGCTTCCACGAGTAAGAACACGCCCTGCAGCCCACCCAAGCTTCATTACGAAATCGGGGGTGATCGGCGCCTGGCCTACCGTTCCCCGAATCCCATCGGTCCCGAAATATTTTCGTTCTTGCTTCGACACTGTTTGCCTTTATTTTTTAACCCTCATCAGGGTGCTTAGATCTAATTACCAAAGCAAACGGCGACGCGGTTTGCCGCGTAGCGCTAATGCGAACTCGCTGGCCCACCGATCGTCGAGTCAGTCTTCGGCTCGTCCGTTTTACCGGCCGCGGGCAACGGGGGGCCGCCACTATCATCATCCATCCCGTCAGTTGGGATGCGAGG